>JALVWW010000214.1 GCA_027023175.1 Campylobacterales bacterium | reverse complement strand
AGCCTCAAGATAAAGATAAGGTAAAAACTCTTGAAAAGGAGCTTAAAAAAAGAGATATACTTTTGATAGTAGATGAAGTTCAAACCGGAATATACAGAACGGGGGAACTTTTTGCATCCAATCTTTATGATATAGAGCCCGATATCATAACTGTAGCCAAGGGACTTGGCGGAGGAGTACCCATAGGAGCAGTTATGACAAAACTAAAAGATATATTTTCCTATGGAGATCACGGCAGTACTTTTGGCGGAAACTATCTCTCTTGCAGTGCCGGAAACAGTGTGCTTGATATTCTCGAAGCTGAAAAAAACAGCGGAAAACTTGATGAAATAATGCTCTACTTTAGTGAGAGATTGGAAAAAATAGCTAAAGAGTATAAAAATATGATAAATGAATCCGTAGGGCTCGGTTTGATGAGGGGGCTTAGAATAAATAATGAAGAAACTCTTTCTAAAATTATAACCGAAGCAGTAAAAAAAAGAGTTTTGGTACTAAAAGCAGGTAAAAATACTTTGAGATTTTTACCGCCTCTTACTATAACAAAAAATGAAATAAATAAAGGTTTTGAAAGGTTGAATAATGTTTTTAAGAGTATTGCTTAATTGTTTGATAATTTTTTCTGTCGCAGGTGCAGGTGATATTTTATCTAAAAATCAAAAAGATATGTTAAAAAATGAGAAAAAACAAAATAAAAAAAGTAGTGATATACTTGAATTTGACTGGGTAAATCCTATCAATTTTTCTTATTCTCATTCTAAAAGTGATATTTATACTCCAACTCAAACAAGTGATAGCTTTAGTATATCATTAAATCAACCTATTTTTAGAAGCGGAGGAATATACTATGCCATTAGATATGCAAAAGCCAATAGAGAGTTTTTAAAATTTACAACTTCTTTAAAAGAAAAATCACTTTTGACAAGTGCTTTTACAACTCTTTTATCTTTAAAAAATATAGATTTAAAAATTAAAAAACAAAAACTTCTTATAAAAAATGCCAAAATTGATATAACAAGAAAAAAAGAGCAATATTTAAGCGGTGTATTAGATAGTAGTTTTTTAGACAATGCCGTACTTAGCAAGAATAAGCTTGAAATATCTCTTTTAGATATGAAAAGTACAAAAGCAGACCTTTTAAAAACTTTTCACACATTAAGTTCACTGAATTATAAAGATATCAATTTGCCACACTTAAAGCTTATTGGTTTGCAAAACTATCTCAATAACAACTTAGTTATAAAAAATGTAAAAGCAGATATAGATCAAAATGAGTATCTTAAAAAGATGACAATTTCAAACTATCTTCCAAAAATTTCTTTATTTGCAAGTTATAACTATAGTAGAACTAAAGACTTTGAGGTTCAAGAGGGGAGTTATAAAAAATATGGAATTAGCATATCTATGCCACTTTTTGACATAAATAGAGGTAAAAATATAGAGCTTCAAAAGTTAAAATATCTAAGATCTAAGCTTGATATGATAGATAAAAAAAATAGTGAAAAAGAGCTATATAAAGCTATAGTTAAAAAGATTGAATTGTATAGAAAAAAGATAAGCTTGGCCAAAGAGGAAGAGAAGCTCTACTCTTCATTATTGAAAACCACAAGAGATTTATATAACAGTGGAGAAAAGACTATATTTGATGTTCAAACTATGCAAAATTCACTAAATAGTACAATTTTAGATAAAAAGATATATAAAAATGACTTAGATATAGAACTTTTTAAACTGTATGAACATGAGAGTAAATAGTGAATTTTTCTTCATATATGCAAGAGTGGCTTTATGGTGAAAACGGATACTACTCAAGCTTTAAAGATATAGGTAAAGAGGGTGATTTTTATACAGCTGTCAGTGCAACTCCTTTTTTTGGAGGAACTGTTGCAAAGAGGATTATAAAAGTCGTTGAAGATGGATTTCTGCCTGTAAATTCTACTATTTTAGAGATAGGTGCTCATCAAGGCTATCTTTTGGCTGATATTGTACAATTTATCTATACATTAGAGCCAAAACTCTTGGAGTCTCTCAATTTTGCCATACTTGAGCCTCAAGAAGATATACTTTTTGCTCAAAAAAAATATATGAAGCAATCTTTTAAAGATAAGATAAATTTGAAATTTTTTTCCAGCTTTGATGAGATTAAATTAGAAAATGCTTTTATTATTTCTAATGAAATTTTTGACGCTTTCAAATGTGAAGTTATAAAAGATGATAAAATGCTTTATGTAGAAAATGATAACTTTTATTTTGATGATATAAGTGATGAAATAAAGCAAAAAGTTGACAAATATGGTATAAAAAAGGGTGAAATAGCACTTGGTTATGATGAGTTTGCATCTAATCTGTCAAGCCATATAAAAAGATTTGAATTTGTTAGCTTTGATTATGGAGAGATGGAGCATCGCGGGGAGTATTCTTTGAGGATTTATTATAAGCATAATGTTTATCCTTTTCTCTCTCTTACCAATTTTATAAAAGATAAAAATCTTAAAGAAAATATAAATATAAAAGCCTTGTATAAAAAAAGTGATATAACTTATGATGTTTTTTTTAGGCAGCTTATAGATGAATTTGAAAAAAACGGTATCAAGCTTGAAAGCTATATGACTCAGATGAAAGCTATAGTTGAATTTGGCATATTGGAGCTTTTTGAGATTTTAAAAAGCCATACTGATAATGCAACCTATCTTAAAGAGTTGAATAAGGCAAAAGTCTTGATAGACCCATCATTTATGGGTGAAAGATTTAAATGTGTAATTTTTAGAAAAATTGACTAATTTATTCCCGCAGATGCTACAAAAGCAATAAAGTATGAAACTATGCCAATGAGTGCCAAAACGCTTAAAATCGCTCCTGCCCATATAGCCCAATTGTTATAGCCACCGAGTTGTTGCATAGTTTTTATTCGCTCGTTTTCATCTTCTATTTTACTTTCAATTTCATTTTTTAAATTTTTGTATTTCAGATAGACAAAATAAACACTAAAGCCACCCTGTAAAATCCATATCAAGATACCACCTAAAGGTACTACGGATGAAACCAAATTTGCCAGAAAAAATATAAGTGCACCCAGATAAGCTTTTCTATAAAGCAGATAAAAAATACCTCCGCCAAAAGCCCACCAACTCCATACCCATGCAACTTTGTCTATTCCATTAACATTAAATTTACCAAATGCATTTATATACCACTCGGTCTTTTCAGGTTTTTGTATAAAAGCTTCTATCATTTTTTTATCATATTCGTTCACTTTTGCTCCTCAGTGTGAAAGGATATTTTGTTTGTCAGCTTCTATGAAAGCAACTGCTATGGCATACTCTTTTTCATGTGTAATTGACAAAGAAAGGTTGTTAATGTTATATTTTTTTATAATTTTTTTTGGAAGTGTAAAATAGGGGGCATTATCCTTTGTTTTGTGCAACACTATATCGTGAAAGCCAAGTTCTTTTCCTATCCCACACCCCAAAGCCTTTGATACAGCCTCTTTAGCCGCATAAAATCCACTGAGTGTCTCAACTCTTTTTTTTGACAACTCTATCTCTTCGGGGTTGAGATATCTTGAAAGTGCTTTTTTACCAAATTTTTTATAAAAATTTTCAAATCTTTTAATACTTACTAAATCAATACCTACCATTTTCTACTGTACAACAAACTCTGTGAAAAAGATATTTTTTATATGACCGTCAGCAAGTACGGCATTTATCCTGTCAACGAGTTCATCTTTGAGTTTTTCTTTGCCGCGGTTGGTACTAACTTCCTGAAATGTTTTTGAAGAGAGTGTTCGAATAACTATATCTCTTATAAGCGGTTTTTTCTTGTCAAGCTCGGCAGTTAGCTCCGGACCGCTTAGTTCAAGGTCCATTTTGGTTTTTAAAAATTTTGTACCGCCTTCGCTAAGTAAATTTACAATAAACTGATCAAGCGGATAAATAGGTCCTATCTCAATAAGGTCAGAATTTCTGGCCACATTTGACTTTTTCATTTGTGCTTGAGGTTGAGCTTGCTGCGACATATTCGGCTGTTTTGTATCGCCGTTATCGCTGAGTAGAAAATATGCCGCCAGTCCACCGCCCACTAAAATGAGCATCAAAAGTACTATGATGATAATAAGTACAAGATTTGAGCCGGATTTTTTCTCTTTGGTTTCTTCTTTTTTCTCTTCGTCAGCCATTACAATTCCTTTGGTTTGATTGGTTGTATACTATATCGTATATTTTGGAAAATATTTTATGTTAATAATATAAAATCAACCCATTGAGCAGTGACCGATATTTAAATCTTTTATTATTTTTTCAAAAAATTCACCTGATTCCTTGTCATAATCATCATGAAATTCGATGATATATATACCTTCGTTTTTATTGTCATTGTCGTGTTCTATCATAATATCTGGAGATACTTCAAACTCTTTTATGGCATTTACAACAGCACTGTTTATCTGTGAACTTTGATCTTTATTGAAAAACTTGATTTCGAGCATTGCATATCTCTCTTCCATTTCATGGTAAGCCTCTATGCATGCTTTTGTCTTACTCATTTTCTGCCTTTTTATGTATTTGTTTAGGTTAAAAAATTATATCTAATTAAAATAAATTAATTATAAAATTTACATCCAATCTATAAGTTTTGAAACCTCTTTTACTTCATAACATTTTAAAGATTTGATTTGTTGAAGTGGTTTTGAGGGAACTATTGCTTTTGTAAACTTTTGCATAGCAGCTTCTTTAAGTCTTAAGTCGAGGTTAAATATCTCTCTTACATTACCGATAAGAGTAATTTCTCCCAAAAAAATGGTATCTTTGCTCAGAGGCCTGTTTCTAAAGCTGCTTATAATTGCTGCAATGATAGCTATATCACAAGCTGTTTCATTTATCTTTATGCCACCAGCTATATTGATAAACACATCGTAGTTATTGAGGGGAAGTTCCAGTTTTTTTTCTAAAAGTGCTAAAAGCATATTGAGCCTGTTTAGCTCAAACCCGGTAGCACTTCTTTTTGGATTTGGAAAGTTGCTTTCACTGACAAGCGCCTGTACTTCAAGTATGATAGGTCTTGTTCCTTCCATAGCCACTGTGATGGCTGAGCCAGGTTGAGACTCCTCTTTGGAAAAGAATTTTTTTGATATATCATCTGCACTGACCAGTCCTTTTTGACTCATTTCAAAGATACCTACTTCACTGGTTGAGCCAAAACGGTTTTTGATACTCCTTAAAAGTCTAAGCTCTTTTGAAGCATCCCCTTCAAAATAAAGCACCGTATCTACCATATGTTCAAGTATTCTTGGCCCTGCGATGGAGCCTTCTTTTGTGATGTGACCTATGATAAATACAGCAGTATTGTTCTCTTTTCCCCATCTCATCAGCTCAAATGTTATCTCTCTTACCTGAGATACACTTCCCGGGGCAGCAGTAAGTTTGCTTGTGTATATGGTTTGGATGGAGTCGACTATCAGTATGTCGTAGCTTCTGTTTTGCAACTCTATAAAAATAGTTTCGAGTTCAATTTCAGTCAAAAGGTAGATATTTTCATGATTTACTTCAAGTCTGTTTGCTCTTAGTTTTATCTGTGACTTTGACTCTTCGCCACTTACATATAGTACTTTTTTATCTTTTTTTGCAAGATTTCCGGCTATTTTTAAAAGGAGGGTTGATTTGCCTACTCCCGGACTTCCTCCTATAAGTACGAGACTTCCTGGCACTATACCGCCACCTAGAACCAAATCAAGCTCTTTTGAATTTGATGAGTATCTTTGTATGGTTTCTTCTTTGATGTTTGTCAGGGGGAGTGCTGATTCGCTTTGTCTGGAATTGGAGGAGGTTTGCTTAAGGATTTCTATCTGGGTTTTGTTTAATTCTACTATCTGCTCCCATGCACCGCAGTTTGGACATTTTCCCATCCATTTTGATGTTTGGTATCCACATGCCTGACACTCGTAAAGTGATCTTGATTTAGCCATGGTCCTCTACTTTTAAAAAGGCATCAAGCAAAGAGTCCACGAAAGTAGCCGCATCAAAAGTAACAAGGTCATCCTCTTTTTCTCCCGTTCCAATGTATAAAATAGGTAGTTTAAGTTCACTTGCAATACTGAAAAGTGCTCCGCCTTTTGCGGTTCCGTCAAGCTTTGTTATAATGATAGCGTCAATACCCACTATCTCTTTAAAAGCTTTTGCCTGATTGATTGCAGAGTTTCCCTGTGTTCCGTCAAGTATGAGAATTTTTCTATGAGGTGCTCCCTCTTTTGCTTTGTTACAAATTCTTACTATTTTTTTTATCTCATTAGAGAGGTTGGTTTGATTGTGAAGTCTGCCGGCAGTATCTATCAAAACATTGTCATACCCTTTGGCAACAGCGGATTTTATCGTATCATACGCTACTGCTGAGGGGTCATGCCCCTGTTTTGTTGCTACTATTGGTATATCTAGTTTTTCAGCCCACCTTTTAAGCTGCTCTACTGCCGCTGCTCTAAAAGTGTCACTTGCACCCAGTATAACTTTTTTTCCCTCTTTTTTATATAGATTTGCCAATTTTGCGATAGTGGTTGTTTTGCCCGCACCGTTAACTCCAAGTACCAACTCTACAAAGGGCTTTTCATTTTTTATCTCTTTTTTGTCAATTTCTAAAAAATATGAGAGAAGAACTCTTTTTAAATCTTCTCTTTTTACATTGTCACCTGCCGGAAGATAAAGAAGTATCTCTTCAACTGTTTCGTAAGTGACATCTGCTTCAAGCAATATATCCTCAAGTTCATCTCTGGATATCTTCTCTTTTTTTTTGGGAGATACTATTTTTATAGCATCAGTAGTTTTTTTAAGAGATTTTTTTAAAAAATTTATCATTGTTTGATCGCTTTTTTTATATCAGAATCTATCATCTCTTCAGGAATGATTCCTATATAGTGTGTGATGACTTTACCGTTTTTATCATAGAGTATCATAAACGGTATGCTTTGAATTCCTCCCAAAAGATTTGATAGCTTGAAATTATTTATATCATTTGTTACACTGTAGTTGATGTGATTGTAATCTATAAAACTTTTTATTTCACTATCAGGCTTATCATCCTCTAAAAGCACTGATATGATTTTTAATTTATCCTTATATTTATCCTGTAGATTGATTAGATGCGGGATTTCGGCCTTGCAGGGAGGACACCAAGTGGCAAAAAAGTTTAATAAAACAATTTTGTTACTATTGTCTTTTAGTATTAGAGCATTTTTTTCTTTTGTAAAAACTATATCTTTACCATCAACGGTATGTAGTTTTACTTCTGTAGATACAGGCTCTTGTTTGATGGTTTTAGTTTGGACTGCAACTGTTTTTGAAGCTTGAGTTTCGCTTTTTTCTTTGTTGCCGCAACCAGACAGTACTATAGTGATAAAAAACAGAAAAATAATAGATAAAGATTTCATATGATTTTGTGCCTTAATGTAAAATAATTTTTGGTATTATACCAATATAATATAAAACTACACAAAAGGTCATAAATTATGTTGGTCGATAAGGCAATTTTTAGAAATGAGTGCAAAAAAAAGCTTAAAAAAAGTTCACAAGTTTCAAAATACTACAAAGACAAAATGATAGAAAAAAATTTAAACAAGATAATGGATATTTACAATCCAAAAAATTTACTTGTTTACCTGCCTTTCGGTTTTGAGCCCAAAATCGTTACATTTATAAATGATCATAGAAAAAAATGTAACATATTTGTTCCATTTATGGAAGGTGTCAGTTTTAAAATTGTAAAATATAGACTGCCATTGTTTGAGAAAAGATTTTCTATAAAAGAACCGAGCAACTCTTTTTTTAAGTTTGTTAGAGTTGATATGGCGATAGTTCCTGTCCTGGGAGTTGGCAGAGACTATAAAAGAGTAGGTTTTGGCAAGGGTATGTATGACAGATTTTTTGCAAACCTTGAATGTAAACCGATAACTGTTTTTGTGCAGATTGATAAATGTTTTAATAAAAATGCTACTACTGATAAGTTTGACATACAATCTGATTTTTATATAACTCCTAAAAAAATTTATATTACAAGGGGAAAAAGATATGATAGTAGAGATATCAATCGCTGCGGCAAGTATCATAGTAGGAGGAGTTTTAGGAGCCTTAGTTCAAAAAAAACTGGAATCTTCAAAATTTGAAGTTTATGAAGCGGGAGCGAGAGCAAAAGCAAAAGCGATAGAGCATGAAGCGGAGATAATCCTCAGAAATGCCAACATCAAAGCCAAAGATTTGGAGCTTGAGGCAAAAAACAAATTTGAAGAGCAGACAAGAGAGCTTAAAAAAGAGTATGAGCAAAAAATGGCTCAGCTCGAGAAAAAAGATGAAGCTTTAAATGAGCTTTTTAAAGACGAGTTAAAGAGCATCACTAAAGAGAAAGATGAAATAAAATCCATCAAAAAAGAGGCTGAAGCAAAAGCAAAAGAGGCTGAAGAGTTAAAAGATGAATATAAAAAGAAATTAAATGAAGCTTTGCAGGTTTTGGAAAGATCAGCGGGTCTGACTGAAAATGAAGCAAGAGAGATAGTTCTTAAAAAAGTTGAAGAAAATTCAAGAGCCGATATAGCCCATATAGTAAGAAAATATGAAGAACAAGCTAAACAAGAAGCCAAAAAGAAGGCAAACTTTATCTTAGCTCAGGCTACTACAAGATATGCGGGTGATTATGCGGCTGAAAGACTTATCAATGTGGTAAATCTTCCCAATGATGACCTAAAAGGCAGAATTATAGGAAAAGAGGGTAGAAATATCAAAACTCTTGAAATGCTTTTGGGAGTCGATGTTATCATAGACGATACTCCCGGAGCTATCATACTCAGCAGTTTCAATCTTTACAGGCGTGCAATTGCAACCAAAGTTATAGAGCTTTTGGTGGAAGACGGAAGAATTCAGCCTGCAAGGATAGAAGATATCTACGAAAAAGTAAAAGCCGAATTTGATCAAAACCTTCTTGAAGAGGGGCAAAACATAGTAGTCGATATGGGGCTTACAAAAATTCACCCCGAAATTGTTAAACTTATAGGCAGACTGAAATTCCGTGCAAGCTACGGTCAAAATGCACTTGGTCACTCTTTGGAAGTAGCTCACTTGGCAGGTATCATAGCAGCAGAGCTTGGCGGAGATGAACAACTTGCAAAAAGAGCGGGACTGCTACATGATATAGGAAAAGCCTTGACTCATGATTTTGCGGGAAGTCATGTGGACTTGGGTGCAGATCTTTGCAAAAGATATAAAGAGCATCCGGTAGTTATCAATGCCATATACGCCCACCACGGACATG
>JALVWW010000213.1 GCA_027023175.1 Campylobacterales bacterium | reverse complement strand
GAGCTGTATTTGCTTTTTTTACCAAAATTTAAAAGAATATTGCTTTTTGCATCTGTTTTAAAATGGTGACCCAAGATGGAAAATTGACCATTTTTATATGAGATGGTCGAATTTGCAAGAAGAGATGCCAGGGCAAGCGAAGGGATGGCATACCCTTTGTAGTTTATAAAAGTCGGGACTCTTCTGAGTCTGCCGTCTTCATCAGTTTTAATATTCATAAAGCCAACCATATGGGCATTTCTTTGCAAAGATGGGATATTGCAAAGAATAGAGTTTGCTTTGGGTAATGTAGGCAAGTTAAAGTGTATATTTCTATTTTTTTCTGGAATATAGCAGTCTTTGTCAAATTTTAAAGAACTGCTTAAATATACCGGAAGGATAGTTTTTGTTTTTGATATTTGATATGCAAACACTTTGTCGTTATCCTGCAAAACGGGACTAAGACCCTTTATCTCTATATTCATAGACAAGAATCTTTTATAAAAATCTTTTATCATCTTTGGGGAAGTTTTATCTTTTTCGGGAAAAATAATATCAAAACTTATACTAGTAGGATAGTGCCTTGAGATAGACTTTATAAGCTGAGACAAAATGAGCCTCGACCAGGGCCATTGCCCCAATGCTTTTATACTCTTTTCATCTATATTTACTATGGTTACGTATGATTTATTATTGGTTTGTGAACTTTGGGCTGCTTTTAAACTAAGGTCATAGACAGTATAATCAAAAAGCTTTAATGCATTGCTGTAATAAAGGGCGGTATACACCAGGAGGAGTATACCAAGTCCGGCTACAAAATATTTTTTTTTCACCAGATTATTTTATTAAAAGTTCTACTCTTCTGTTGAGGGGTTCAGAAGCATTATCTCCTGTTTTTATCAGAGGGTCAGCTTCGCCGTAAGACTGTACTTTTATATTGTTGTCTTTGGCACCTTGGGATATAATCCACTTTTTAACCATTTGTGCTCTTTTCATGCCAAGTTTTACATTGTATTTTTGTGAACCTTTTGTATCCGTATGCCCAATGATGTTTATATCACAGGGAGTCCTCTCTTTTATATAATTTAAAATTTGAGGCAGTTTGTTGATAGATTCGTTGGTTAGTTGATTTGAATCTTGTTTAAAATACAAAAGTACATGAACAGGCTTGGGTGGCAAAGCGACTATAACGCTTTTAAACTTTTTTTCTATGGTTTTTCTATCCATTAGTTTCTTTTTGCTTGGTGGTTCTTTTTTTGAAACAAGAGTCACGTACTCCATAGGCTTGTCTATGACAGTACTCCCGGCATCTGTTTGAACCACTATGGCATTGTGTGTTTTATTGTTGTCCAAAAGTACAACTGTAGCATTTGAAGGATGATGAGTGAGTGAGGTAAAAAGCATCCCTATCCATGTCAATATAACAACTGCTTCCACATCAGCCTCCTATTTGACTTCTACTAAAAATTTGGTCCCTCGTATGCCTATAGTGCCTTCGGGGATTTTAAACTTGACTGATTTTGGAGATAGTTTGCCTATTTTTCCTGACTCAAATGCCGCCAATCCTTTTTTCATATTCAAGTCTATATCAAAATTATTGCTGGCCGGCTTAAAAATATATTTGTTTATGTCAAGGATACTGTTTTCACCCAAAGACAACAGAGTACCGTCATCAAAAATAATCCCTATATTTCCATCTTTTTTCGTGATTAGTACATCGCCTTGATAAAGTTGCTCTCCTCTTTTAAGAGAAATTATATGACTGTTTCTTTTTACAAAGGCTTCTCCGGAAGCTTTTTTTACTATAGCGATACTTGAGGCAAATGTTAAAGAAAGCGATAATATAAAAAATAAAAATGACCTGCGCATTATTATCCTTTTGGTTTGATTTGAAAATAAATCGACTAATCAAAAAGTTTTTTTATATTGCTTCTTCATTCTCTTCGTTTGTTCTTATTCTTATGACTCTTTCTATAGGGCTGACAAATATCTTTCCATCTCCAATCTTTCCAGTTCGGGCCGATCTAATAATGGCATCAACGGCTTTGTCGATGTCATCCTCTTTTACTATGATTTCTATCTTGATTTTGGGTAAAAAGTCAACTACATATTCTGCGCCTCT
>JALVWW010000212.1 GCA_027023175.1 Campylobacterales bacterium | reverse complement strand
GGATATGCAGTTGCAACCAATATATTAAATAGTGGCGGATACATAGATCCTCTTAAAAAAGATGGCCAACTTGAGCTATCAAGAAATCTACAAATCGCTACAGCTGCGGTTGATAGTACAGGTATGTGTATATTTGTTGCTTTCCCTGCACTTGATGACCCAAAATGTTTACCTGCACTTATTGATATGATAAATGCTAGATTTGGCACAAGCCTTACAGGTGATGATGTAACAAGCCTAGGAGAAAATATCATCAAAATAGAGAGGGAATTCAATAAAAAAGCAGGTCTTACAAGTAGTGCCGATAGACTTCCTGAATTTATGAAGTATGAGCCGCTTCCTCCACACAATGTGGTTTGGGATTTTACAGGCGAAGAACTTGACAGCGTATGGGGCTATTTGGATGATAAATAATAGCATTAAGATAACAGTGAAACTTTTTGCTCAATATAGAGAGGGTAGATTTAAGGTAGATACAAAAATCTACCCCTCCAACATTACCGCCGGCGAAGTAGTAAAAGATATAGGTATCAATGAAGATGAGCTACCGGTAGGCGTTTTGATGGTAAATGGAAGACATGTAGGAAAAGAGCATATCTTAAAAGATGGCGATATTTTTTCAATTTTCCCAAAAGTAGGAGGAGGATGAGAAAAATAGGATTTAGGATGTAGGATTTAGGTTTTAGATTCTAATCACTAATAATCACTAATCACGAAAAATGATTCTCTTTGCATAAACTCCTAAATTTTCCTCTTTTTGCTTTCGCAAAAATTGTAACGGGAGTTCTTGTCTGTTTTGCTATGGATAGGATTTTATCCTTATATCTTTTATCAAATGTGAAAAGTATCTCATACTCTTCTCCGCTACATATTTGCTCTTTTGAAATTTTTTTTATAAATTTAACTCCAATTTTATTTGCATATGTCAGTCTCGAGAGGTCTTTGTGAAGTCCATCAGATATATCTAATGCACTAGATATATATCTGGATACTTTGTAAAAAAATTTATCTCTTAGTTTTGGCTTTACAAATTTTGAGTTTTTGGATATTTTTTTACCCAAAAGAAGCTTTTTTAGATCTCTTTTTGACTCCCCCAAAGTTCCGGTGTATGCAAAAAGAAAACCTTTTTTTATCCCTTTTCTTTTGATAGGATATCTGGATGTTGATATAACAGTTATAGAGATATCAAGCTTATCTCCGGCGACCGTATCTCCTCCGATTATCTTTATATCATACTCTTTGCAAATCTCTTTGAAACCCTCACTTAACTCTCTTATCTGTTTATAGCTGAATTTTTTAGGGATTTTGATACCCAAAAGCAGATATATCGGTTTCGAATTCATAGCAACTGCATCGGAAATATTTACCAAAACACTTTTTTGGGCGATATCTTTCAGGCTCATCCACTCTCTTTTAAAATGTATATCTTCACAAAACAAATCTTTTGAGTAAATTAATTTATCTATCACCGCTCCATCATCGCCTATGTATCTATTTTTAAAAAGTGAAATAAAATAATCCTCTTTATTCAAAATATATTCCTTTATTATTCTAATTGTGCTATTATACTTAAAAATGGATACAAAAGTAAAAAGTGCAAAATTGTAACATTATTACTTTTTTTTATATAAAAAAGTGTTACTTTTTGTATTGTTTAAACTTATTATATGTATAATAGCTTTTAAAATCAAAATAAGGAATCGCTATATGAGCATACCTATATATCATTATGATGCGATAATCGTAGGAGCGGGGCTTGCGGGGCTTGCAGCTGCAAGAGAACTCGAGGGTCACGGAAAACATGTTGCTGTCATAAGCAAACTTCATCCTCTTAGAAGTCACTCCGGTGCAGCTCAAGGCGGTATAAATGCTGCACTTAAACCGGAAGACAGTATAGAATCACACATGTTTGATACTATCAAAGGAAGTGACTATCTTGCAGATCAAGACGCCGTAAAACTTATGTGCGAAGGAGCACCTGAGACCGTAAGATGGGCTGAAAGCATGGGAGCGGCATTTAGCAGAAATGAAGATGGAACCATAGCTCAAAGACCTTTTGGCGGACAATCATTCCCAAGAGCATGTTTTGCTAAAGACAGAACCGGCCTGACTCTTCTTCAAACTATGTTTGAACAGTCTCACAGAGACGGTGTTGAATACTGGGATGAGTGGTATGTAGCTGACATCATCCAGGAAAATAAAAATGTTTACGGAGTTGTAGCTTATAATTTAAAAACTTTAGAGCCTGCCATATTTAACGCAAGAGCTGTAATGCTTGCAACAGGCGGATATGCTAGAGCCTTTAAGATAAATTCAAATGCTCACGCCAATACAGGTGACGGTCTTAGTATTTATGCAAGACATGGGCTACCTCTAAAAGATATGGAATTTGTCCAATTCCACCCGACAGGACTTGCCGGTACCGGTATCCTCATAAGTGAAGCCGCTAGAGGAGAAGGTGGAAGACTTTTCAATAGTGAGGGTGAAAGATTTATGGAAAAATATGCTCCCGAGAAAATGGAGCTGGCTCCAAGAGACCTTGTAAGCAGGTCTATTACCAAAGAGATACTTGAAGGCAGAGGTGTAGGACCAAACAAGGATGCTGTTTATCTTGACCTTACTCACCTTGGAAAAGAGAAAATACTCTCAAGACTTCCTGAACTTAGAGACTTAGCTATCACTTTTTTAGGTCTTGATATGATACATGAGCCTATCATGATTGCAGCTACCGCACACTACTCTATGGGCGGAATTCCTGTAGATAACGACGGAAGAGCAAAGCTAAACCAAGACCACAGAATCCACGGACTTTATGCTGCGGGAGAGTGCGCATGTGTGAGTGTGCACGGAGCCAACAGACTTGGAGCAAATTCACTGCTTGAAGCTATGTTTTTTGGAAGACATGTCGGACAAACCATCATAAGCGATCTTAAGAAAAAAGATTTTCTTATACATAAAGAGCCTGACCAAAAAGATGCAGACAGAATGCTTGAAGAGATCAACAGACTCTTAACTTCAAACGGAGACGAAAAAGTTCCGACTCTAAGAGCTGAACTTCAGGAGAGCATGACGGCAAATGCAGGTGTATTTAGGACTGAAGAGTCGCTGCAAAAACAAAAAAAGAAACTAAAAGAGCTTAGAGAGAGATTTAAACATATCAGGATAGATGATAAGTCCAAGATTTACAATACTGACTTGCAAGAAGCCATTGAGCTTGGTCATATGCTTGATTATTCCATGTTTATTGTTGAAGGGGCAATTGCCAGAAAAGAGAGTCGTGGAGCTCATTTTAGAGATGATTATCCAAAAAGAGATGATGAAAACTTTTTAAAACACACTTATGCTCATATGGATGAAAACGGCGAGATACATATGGAGTACAAAGATGTAAACTTGGGTATCTTTGAGCCTCAAGAAAGAACTTACTAGGTGGAGAGCAGATATGAAAAAATATGATACAAAAAAAATAACCTTTAATGTTTTTAGATTTAACAGCGAGAAAGATCATCTGCCTTATTACATAAAATATGAGATGGAGGTTTCTCAAGATGAAGTTGTGCTTGATATCTTAAACAGAATAAAGTGGGAGTTTGATGGAAGCTTTAGCTATAGAAGAAGTTGCAGGCATGGAATTTGTGGAAGTTGTGCCATCAAAGTAAACGGCAAACCTGTACTTTCATGTAAAGAAAATGTTTTTCACCTAGTTGAAATGTTTGGTGAAGAGCTTACACTTGAGCCTCAAGATGAAAAAAGAGCTATAAAAGATATGGTGATTGACAAGAAAAACTTTTGGCAAAAATATGATGCCGTCAAGCCGTATCTTATAGCAGAAATTGTTGACCATCCTGAAAAAGAGGAGTTGGTTACTCCCGAGCAGGCAGAAGCTTTGGATGAGGCTGATTATTGTATACAGTGTGGGAACTGTTTTTACGCCTGTCCTTCTGTATCAGCCAATGATGATTACCTGGGTCCTGCGGCTCTTTTGAAAGCTTTTAGATTTAATGTGGATGTAAGAGATAATGCAAGAGGTGAAAGACTTGATATCGTCAATGAAGAGGGAGCCGGTGTTTGGGATTGTGTCAAGTGTTTTGAGTGTGCCGAAGCATGTCCTAAAGATTTGTCACCCATTAGCAAAATAACAAAACTACACAATCAAATCTTTGAAGACGGTAAAGCTACAAACAATGTAGCCACAAGACATGCTGTAGGATTTAAATCATCCATAAGAAAGCACGGTATTCTTGACGAAGGAGAGCTTGTAAGATACAGTGAAGGCAATATAGGTGTTTTAAAACATTTGCCAGAAGCTTATGAAATGTGGAAAAAAGGAAAGATTGTTATGCCTTGGAATATGCCAAAATCAAAAAATATGGATGAGATAAAAAAGCTTGTTGATATCGCATCTACTGTTGACTTTTAAAGGAGATATGAAAATGAGCAAACTAAAATATGCATTATATACCGGCTGTACGGCAAAAGAGAGTACTCCTGAACTTTTAAAATCAACTATGGCAGTTGCTGAGGCTCTAGATATCGAACTTATTGTACTTGAAGAGGCAAGTTGTTGCGGAGCTAGTCATTTGCAGGATTTTGATGACTTTTTATCTTTGACTTTAAATGCTAGAAATATATGCTATGCAGAAAAACTTGGGCTTACTTTAGTTACTATTTGTAATACTTGCCAATTAAATACCTCTATGACTAAAGAGAGACTAGATAATAACGAGGGGCTCAAAGATAAAGTCAATGCAAAACTAAAAGAGGTTGGACTTGAATACAAGGGAAATGTTGATGTAAAACACTTTTTATATGCTATTATAGATGATATTGGAGTGGAAGAGATAGCAAAAAGAGTAAAAAGACCTTTGAAAAATTTAAATATCGCTCCATTTTACGGATGCCACAACATAAGACCAAGCTCTTTGCAAAGTAAAAACAACGGCAATGAAAATCCTTATGTTCCCGACTCCATAGAGAGACTTATAGATGCACTTGGAGGAAATTCCATCGACTATGAGCATAAAAACAAATGTTGTGGTTTTCATGTGGAACTTCAAGCTCCTAAAACTGCCAACAGACTTTCAGGTGCTGCAATGAGTGATGCCATGGATAACAATGCAGATGTAGTCGTAACCCCCTGCCCTTTGTGTCACTTGAGACTCGATGTGCAGCAACACAATATCTCCAAAGAGATAGGTAGAGACATAAATATGCCGGTACTTCACCTACCTCAAATGATTGGTCTTGCTCTCGGACTTACTCCAAAAGAGTTAGGGCTTGAACACAATATAAGTGAAGTTACTTTTGTTTAATCTAATATAAATAGGATAATTTATATCCTATTTATATCTCTTATATAAGAAATATTAGCTATAATAACACTACAAATTAACAATAGGAGTTCAATATGCCAAAAATAAACAGATATGTTGACATAGATACAGTTGAAAGAGAAGCAAAAAAAGATTATATAGATAGACATTCACCTTTTATCCACTGTGCCGATAGTACAAAAGCAGATGAAATATTTGAAGTAACTGTAAAAGTGGGAAATGAATACACCCATCCGGATGATTTTGATCACTATATAGCAAGTGTTGCACTTTACAATAAAGAAACACTACTTGCAAAGTCTGACTTTATGGCAGGTATGCTAGGCGGACAAGGTGAAAAAGGTCATGCAGAAGTTACTTTCAGAATTAAACCTCAAGGCAAGAAAATGACTTTGGTTGCTCAAAGCTACTGCACAAAGCACGGTATATGGGAAAGTGGCCCAAAAGTTGTAGAAGTAACAGAATAATTCTTACCCCTGATTTCAGGGGTATCTTTCTCTCTATACAATGCAAAAAATCAAAAAACTACATATCTTAAATACTCTTCATACATACAAAGCATTGGGTTTTGAATATATAGATGATATCCAAAATATAAATCAAAATAACAATTCACTAAAATCTCTTCCTGAAAGTTTAAATAATCTTGAAAGTATCGTACAGAGTTGTCACCTTTGCCAACTCTCAAAAACAAGAAAAAATGTGGTTTTTGGTGAAGGAGATATAAATGCAGATATTATGTTTATCGGCGAAGGTCCCGGTGCAAATGAGGATGAAACAGGAAAACCTTTTGTGGGAAGAGCCGGCGAACTTTTGACAAAAATTATAGAAAATGTTTTAAAGATTAAAAGAGAGCAAGTTTATATAGCAAATATAGTAAAATGCAGACCTCCAAACAACAGGGTGCCCGCCCCTGAAGAAGTTGAGTCTTGTCTTCCTTATCTTGTGAAACAAATAAGCCTTGTAAAACCAAAGATCATCATAACACTCGGGGCAACCGCATACAATAATCTTACAAATGATAAAACACCAATATCAAAAATAAGAGGGGAAGTTTTACCTTTTGGTGAAGCAAAGCTGATTCCTACATTTCATCCAAGCTTTTTACTTAGAAATCCGTCTGCCAAAAAATATGTCTTTGTAGATATGAAAAAGGTTAAGAGGATGAAGGATTTAGATTTTAGGATTTAGATTCTAATCACAAATCACGAATTAAGATTTTCTAGGGTATAATTGGGTTTTATTTTTAACTGGAGTGTTATTTGAGATCATTTTTAATATTGATTTTTATTGCGGTTATTTCTATGGCAAAAAGCTTATACCTTTCTATGCTACCGCTTCCTAAAACAACTATCATCAATTTAGAAGTTCAAGAGTGTAATAACAATTGCCTTGAAAATTATATAAAAAACGGTGAAATTTTCTCTTTTTTATCCAACTACAAACAGACACCAAGTGATACAAACTTGACCAAAGAGTATGAAACACTAAAAATCAAATTCAATATCTACAACTTGAAAAAAGTACAAAATGTAAAGATAGCCTTAATGGTACCGAAAAATGTAATAGGCAGATACACCATAAGTACGACCAATACCATACTCTCCTATCTTCTGGGAAAAAAGGTAAATTTTAACTTTGAGCTTTTTAATTCCAACGATGAAACAGTAGAAAATATCACAAATACAATAAAAAAGATAGAAAATGAAGGTTTTGATTTTGTTATTGCTCCATATACTTTAGAGGGTGTAAAAAAACTTTTATCCATTGATACAAATCTAATTTTTTATATTCCCACTATCAACAAAAGTGAAGTAACAACACAAAAAACAAATTTTATCTTTGGTGGCATAGACTATAAAAAACAGATAGAGAAATTGTTGGTTTTTACAAATGATAAAGTAGCAATATTTGCCGATGAAAGCAACATAGGCTTTAAACTAAGCAGCTATATACTAAATAGTGGCAAAAAAGTAGTATATAAAAAAATAATTCCTCAAAAATTGACAAAATTCAGGTCATTTTTAAGAAGAAACAAAAAGCTTGAAAACAGTTCTATTTTTTTAAATACTCCTTTGGTCAAAACTTCCCTTTTGGCTTCGCAGTTTAGATTTTACAAAATAACACCTTATGCTCTTTTTTCAACCCAGATAAATTACAACCCTCTTCTTTTAAATTTAACCCAGTTTGATGACAGAAAAAATATGTATATCGCCAACTCTATAGGTCACAGTGACGATAAACTGGTTGCAATAAATAAGCTTCTTGATAACAACATACTCTTTGACTGGATAAATTACTCCACATCCATAGGAATGGACTATATCTATACACTATATTTTGACAACAACGCCAAAAGAATGTTTGATGAAAATATTCTAAACAATCAGGTCCAATATGATATCAAAGTTCTAAAGCCGACAAAATCAGCTTTTGAAGATGTCGTTATGTTTGATCGGTAAAATTTTCTACTATTTTCAACATTTCTTCATCTATCCTAATGGGCTTTGAATTTTTTATATAAACCAGCTTTATCTCCATGGAAAAAATCTTTTCACTCTTTTCGTTATATATCTCCTGTAGCAGAGCAAAACTCGCTCTTGTAGTAGAAAGTACTTTCGTTTTTATACTTAAAAGCTCACCCAAAGTCGCACTTTTTAAAAAGATAGCTTTCAAGTCTCTTACCACAAAAAAAGCATCACCGTTTTTAGGAGAGAGACCTTTTAAAAAAAGCATTTCACTCCTTGCCCTTTCACAGAAGTTTATATACTTGGAGTGATAAACTATCCCACCCGCATCCGTATCTTCGTAATAGACTCGTATCTTAAACAATCTCTATCTCTTTTTTTATATTTAAACCAAAACCGCTAAGCCCTACAAATTCTACACCTTTTTTACCGACAAGAAGATTGATATTTTTTACACCCATATCTTTTAGTATTCCAGCACCTATGCCATACTCTTTCATATAGGGGTTTCTTAGCTCCTCTTTTTCTAAAAATATAAGCAAACCTCCATTTTTTTGAAGATATTTTATAGAATTTATAAGGTTATTGTATCTTTTACTGTTTGAGAGCAAGTCTATATCAAGTCCTACATTATGAAATCTAACATTACTGTTTTCACTTAAAACTCCAAATTGATATACTACATGATGTGAGCTTCTATGGTCAACATAATCAATCCTTTTTGCATCACTATCCATAAATTTAACTCTGGCTTGAGCTACTTCTCTCACAAGTGACTCATTTTGAAGTCTGTATTCGACAAGGTCGGATATATATACGATATTTAGTTTATGTTTTTTGGCAAATTTTTCCAAATCATCTCTTCTTGCCATAGTCCCGTCATCTTTCATTATCTCACAGATGACTGCAACAGGTGAAACTCCTGCCATTTTGCATATGTCAACCGACCCTTCGGTATGACCTGTTCTGACAAGTACTCCACCCTTTTTGGCAACAAGAGGAAATATATGCCCGGGTCGCACCAAATCATTTGGCTTTGAGTTGTAATCAGCCAAAACCTTTATAGTCATATCTCTTTCATAGGCTGATATACCCGTAGTACACTCTTTTGCATCAACAGTAACCGTAAAAGCTGTCTCATGCTGAGAGTCATTATGAGTCACCATAGGCGAAAGCTCCAATCTTTTTGATATATCTTCAGTAACCGAAACACATATCAACCCTTTGGCATAACTCGCTAAAAAATTTACCTTTTGAGGAGTAGAAAAAGTTGCCGCATATACAAGATCCCCTTCATTTTCCCTGTCCTCATCGTCTATCATGATGACCATTTTCCCAGACTTTATATCCTCAATAGCTTGTTTTACTCTTTTTAACTGCACTTATATTCTCCGATTTTGTTTTTGATATTATACTCAATCCATCAATTTTAGTATAGGGGTCAGGTGATAGTGATAGTACTATCACTATCACCTGACCCCTACTTATAAT
>JALVWW010000211.1 GCA_027023175.1 Campylobacterales bacterium | reverse complement strand
ATTGTAAGAGCTTTGAGAGTTTTGAGCTTCAGCTCTTGTCTCCATAAATTGAACAGTGTCGGCTCTGACTGTATGCTTACTTCTGTTTTGACCGTTTTGGTCAGTCCATCTATCAAGTACAAGTCTTCCTTCGACAAGAACTTTGTTACCTTTTTTTAGATACTGGTTTACTATCTCGGCACTTCTGGCGAATGAAGTAACGTCTATAAACATCACTTCCTCTTTTTTTTCATTGGTATTTCTATCTGTCCAAGTTCTGCTTGTCGCTATACCAAATGTTGCTACCGCTGTACCGTTTGGTAAGTATCTAAGTTCCGGATCTCTTGTAAGTCTGCCTACTAATATGACTCTGTTGTACATGATGTTGCCTTTATATTTTTAAGCTTCTTCCTGGCTTTTTTCCTCTTCTTGAGGTTTTTCTTCTTTTTTTACTTCAGTTTTTTGGTTGCTTTTCTTAACATTGTTGCTAAGTGTTTCCCAAAAAGCTATCTCTTTTTTATTTTCATATTTTACTGTCATAAACTTAATGATTTCTTCGTTGAATCTTATCATTCTCTCTATCTCAGCTATTGAGCTTGATGGAGCTTTGAAATAGATAACATAGTAGTGTCCGCGTTTATGCTTTTGAATTTCGTAAGCAAGATTTCTTGTGCCTTTGTCTTCTATAGCTTCTATAAGAGCTTCATTTTTGCCAAGCAAATCTTTTAGAAACTCAACCTGAGAAGACTTTTCTTCGTCCGTAAGAGTCGGTTTTAATATAACCAACAATTCATAATGCCTCATTTTTTCTCCTTGTGGTTCTCTAACTTTTGAATTTGGCTTTTCAAAAGTAAGGACATCTGTTTTATCTCTTTGCTTTTTGCAAAGGAACGAGGATTATACTATAAAAAAGTTTGAAGTTTTATTAAAGATGATATGAAGTATGAAGTTTTATCCATATGAGTATCAGTTTTGAGCTTGAGTTCGATATTGGCAAGCTCGATAAAAAGCCGCTTGTAAACAGGCAGCTTTATTTTTATACTCATATCAGCTCTTTTTTTGGCAATTGCCGGTGGCAGTGGATAGCCCAGTATAGCTTTTGCATCAAAATTTCCGTGAGATAAAATATATGAGTAAAACATAAAAAGGGTTGAGAAGTAATTTTCCATGGCATTTATGATAAAAACTTCATTGGTACTGCTTATCTCTAAAAATTCACCTACCAACTCTTTTATATCCTTTTTATAAAAGAATTTTTCCATCAGAGTTTCAATATCAGCTAAACCAAGTGAAAAAGAGTATTTGTCTATATCACTTACTTCTATAGGTTTGTCAAGATTTTTAAGTTTCTTTAATTCTTCCAAACAAAGTGAAATATCTTCATTTTGGATACTGTACAAATGTTCGATGGCATATCTGTTGACATCAAGGTTTATCTCTTTGGCATAACTTAAAAGGAGATTTATAGCTTCATAAACATTTGGTTTAAAAAATCTCACAAAATCAGCACCGTTTTTTTTATTGAAAATTTTGGCTATATCTTTGGCTTTTTTATCATCTCCAAAATATTCAAAAAGAAAAAAGCTGTTTTCATTTTTTTTACAGTTTTGCAAAATAACTTCAAGCTCTTTTTTTGGTATGGTCTTTTCTGATTTGATTATGAGTATATTTTTATCGCCGAAAAGTGATGACTGAGAGATAAAAGTTTTGGCACTTTGAAAATTGTATTCATCAAAATAGTATCTAAGCTGTTCCTCTTTAGAGCCAAAAAGTGAAGCAATTTTTTCAAGATAGTAGTTTCGATAGTATGTGCATTCACCATAGAGCATCAATGATTTTGGAAGAGTGTTTTTTTGTAAAAGAGTATCGAGTGCCTGTTTGTACACTATTTTATACCCTCTCTTTCAATACGGACTATACCTCCTATGATTTTTGTTGTAGCGATATCACTTCCTAAAATCCTTGTGCAAACTTTTTCTAAAAATTCTACATCATTTTCTATCAAGTGTATTCTAGCTCCCTCTATATCCCCGCTAGTAACCGCTATAGGCATGGCATGAGTACTTGTGATAACTGCTTCAAAAATTTCATCGATGTTTTCTTTTGCCCATCTTGCATATTTTCTATCCATAAAGTCGTAAG
>JALVWW010000210.1 GCA_027023175.1 Campylobacterales bacterium | reverse complement strand
AGTCTCCCACGATAAAAAGTACTTTTGCCATTACAAACTCCTTAAAAATTTAATAACTATGTATAATGATACTTTTAAAAAACTTTATTGTTTGTTATAAATGATAATTAATAAATAGACAAAGGGGGCAGGTGATAGTGATAGTAGTTAAGTGCCAAACCATTGCATCATATCGTTTTCTAGCATTGTAGAGTACAAAGGAGTGAAAGATATAGGCGAGTTTAGTGAATTGCCTTTTTTGATGACGGGGGCTATGAAAAAGAGATACCAGTTTGTTATCTCCTTTGTAGCTTCAAGCATATTGTCTCCGCCTTCAATCATTATATAGTTATAATCTCTTATAATTTCAAAATTATCAGATATAAAAACCTTTCTATTTTTCACATTAAAAAGCGGGATGCTTTTGTCAAACTCTTTTTGTTTTGAATATATAAGTATATCAGGGGCTTTGCCACCAACCAGTCTGCTGTCAAGTATCGGCCTGTCACTTCTTACTGTGTTACCCCCTATGATTAGAAGGTCTGTTTTGTCTCTTAGAGCATGTACATATTTTCTCGAGTCTAGTGAACTGATGGTGCCTGTATCATAAGTTCCGTTTAAATTTACGGCAATTTTGAAAAATACAAATCTATCTTTCTTCCACTGTTTGAAAGGATACAAAAGAGAGTCGCATTTTTCTTTGAGTATATTATACCTTACATTTATACCGTTTTGTTTCAGTCTGTTTATTCCGCCAATAGCTTCAGGATTATCTTCCCTGCTTCCTATGATAACTTCGTCAAATCCCAAAGTTGAGAGCAAAAGTGAGCATGGAGGTGTGGAGCCGAAATGATTGCAAGGCTCAAGTGTGACATAGATTTTGCAGTTTTTAAACAGATTGTTGTGATTTTTTAAAAGATAGCTGTGAATTTGTGAAGGATTGGTTATATTTTGTAAAACAGTATCATTTTTCAAGGCAAGGTATGCCTCTTTTGCAGCATTTAGTTCAGCATGGGGAGTACCATGTTTTTTATGGGCTGATATAGAGAGAATTTTACCGTTTTTATCAATTATAAGTGCACCTACAGCCGGGTTTGGATAAGTTAATCCTTGATATTTCCAAGCCTCCTGTAAGGCAAGATTCATATAAAAACTGTCATTTACCATTCAAAATATGTTCTAGCCTTGTTAATATCGCTATATTTCAAACTTTCTTTTTTGCCGTTATATTCTATGGTAATTTTTTCATTATCAGCATTTAAGAGTTTGCCTATGATTTTTTTACTATCTTTTGTTTTTAGTTTTATAGTTTCATTAAGAGAATTTATAAAATGAAGAGGTTTTTTAAGTGCTCTTTCTATACCAGGTGAACTGACCTCCAAAAAGTAAGGGTCGTTTGTAGGAGGATTGGTGTCGATAATAGGTGAAATGATATGAGAGATTTCCGCACACTTATCAAGTGTTATAGTGTGATCGGAAGTTATATAAATTCTAAAAATTTTTTGCTCATTCTCTTCGACTAGTTCCGTATCATAGAGTTTTACTCCATTATCTTCCAAAATAGCATTTATAGTATCAATATCTATCATTTTTTTAACTCTTTTTCTATTTTGGCAAAAAGTTCCTCAGTTTTTTGCTTTTTTTGTAACTTTTCATCAAATTTAAAATGAAATTTGGGGCATCTAAACCACCCTTCATTTTGAAGTGTATAGTTTTCAAGATAACCCCTCACTTTTTTCAAATGTTTAAGTATGTAGGCTTTTTCTTCGTCATTGTAAAAACTTTGGTCAAGGTAAACATCTGCATCATATTTGCCTCTTTTGCAGTCAACTTCAGTAACAACTAGAGACTTTAAAATCCCGTCATTTAAAGTTGTTAGAGCCTCAGAAATAATCTCTCTTAAAATGCTTTCAGTTCTTTTAAGTTTGATGCTTTTATTCAAATTTTGCCTTCTCTTCTACTTTTTTAAAGCTCTCTAAATAATCACCCACTTTTATATCATTGTATCCTTCTATGCCGATACCGCACTCGTATCCCTTTGCCACTTCTCTGACATCATCTTTAAATCTTTTAAGGGATGAAATTTCACCTTCATATATAACTACACCGTCTCGGATAACTCTGACGCTGACACCTCTGTTTATAG
>JALVWW010000209.1 GCA_027023175.1 Campylobacterales bacterium | reverse complement strand
TCACTCTTGCTTCCCATTATAATAGATATAAATTTCATAATTTTTTCCTTAAAAAACTAAATTTCGGCAAACTACAAGGTAGCACAACCGGATTTGTATTGCCGCTATGAATTGCATCATAAATTTTACCGTTTAGCGTCTGTATCTTATTGAGCCTTAGATACCAATTTTCTTCCTCATTAAATACTTGACCTATCTCATTTTGACAAGCCTTCATCTTGGCATCTAGTGGAGCTATTATCTCATATATTACATTTGGTTCAACTTTGTCTTTTGCCAAAAAAGTTTTACCGTCTTCATCTATCATAGCATACACTTGATGAGTGCCTTGGCTTATAGACTCCTCAAGATTTTGCTCACCTATTTTTTGATATGGTCTTTTTACAAGATAACCGTCATTAAAACCTCTATGTTTAGTTGTTTCAAGCTCTTTTTCATACTTTTTGGCATCAAATTTTCCTTCAAAGTAGTCATCTATTGCCATTCTATAGGCTTTAGTAGCAATTGCTACATAATATGGACTTTTTGTTCTACCTTCTATCTTAAGTGAATCCACAACCCCGCTTTTTAATATCTCATCTACATAGCTTGAAAGGTTCAAATCTTTTGCATTCATGATGTGAGTACCGTCTTCATCTTCTTCAAGTTTCAAAAGAGTACCATTATCCTTGTTTTCGGCATATAAAGTGTAAGGAAATCTACAATCATTAGCACAGCTTCCCCTATTTGGCACCCTTCCGCTCTGAAGAGAACTTATCAAACACCTACCGCTATAAGCAAAACACATAGAGCCATGAACAAATATCTCAAACTCAATATCAGGAACTGCTTTTTTTATCTCTTTTAAGTCTTTCAAGCTTACTTCTCTTGCCGCTATAATCCTTTTTACACCCGCTTCTTTATAAAATAAAGCATCCAAATAATTCATAACATTTGCTTGAGTTGAAAGGTGAATAGGAATATCCGGCGCCATCTCTTTTACCAATTTTACTACACCGGGAGTAGATACTATAAAAGCATCTATTCCTAATTGTTCAGCTTTTTTTACAGTATTGCCTATTAATTTTATTTGAGAATTAAATGGAAAACCATTAAGTGTAAAATAAAATTTTTTATCAAATTTATGTGCATATTCAACTGCTTTTTTAAAGCTATCCTCATCAAACTCTTTTACAGATCTATTTCTCATACTCAAAGTACTAAAACCGCCATAAACAGCGTCTGCTCCATAATTAATAGCAATTTTTGTCTTTTCTAAATTACCTGCGGGCGAAAGTAATTCAACTTTCGATTTCATATTTTTTGCTTTCCTTTTTTATAATATTTATATGGTTATAAAAAACTTCAAATGTTTTATTTGATTTGCTCTTGTCTGCATAGAATACATTTGCATTTTTATAGCCTAAATTACCTATTGGATGATAGCTAAAAAAGAGTTTTTTTTCATCTATAAGTATATAATGCCAAAAAGGATAACTATCATAATAGTGCAAAAATACTCTCTGCGAAAATTTTATTTGCAACTGTTTTATTCTTTCAATATTGCTAATAAATAAATAATCCTTATCGTTGCTACTTTTATTTATATCTTTTCTTCTTTTAGTAAAATAATCACTTGTCGGCTCTAATACAAAAAAATGAAATATTATATTACTCTCTTCGATAAGCTTCTCCAATTTAACATAACTTACAAAACCGAAAGTGATACTTACGGCATATACCTCTTGTTTAGCTTGAGAAACAACATAAGAAAAATAATCTTCAAATTCCGCTCTTGGTTTGTAAACATCAATACACTCTTGACCTATAAAACAGTCGATTTTAGTTTGTAACTCTTTAATATCATTTTTTTCAAGATGAAAAATCCTTTTTACTGCAAAAAATAATCCTGCAATAACTGTAATACCTATACCGCTAAATAACCACTCTTTATTTGCTTTAACATAATCAATAATATCTTTAAACATTTACATCAATACCGTTTATATATAAGCAATTTATTTTATCTTTTATTTTTTACCGAGGCTCTCTATCAAAGCTTCTATATCATCATTGCTTACAACATCTTCGGTAGATTTGTCACCAGCTATATGAACTGCCGAGCTTACTCTCTTTACATCATCTTTTTCAGCCGAAA
>JALVWW010000208.1 GCA_027023175.1 Campylobacterales bacterium | reverse complement strand
TCAAAAGTGATGATAAAATTAGAGTCTCTAGGTATGAGTGAAGTTACTTTTGCAAAATTTAATCGTGCCATGAGAGTTCCATATGGTATAGTTTTTGTTACAGGTCCTACAGGAAGCGGTAAAACAACAACTCTGTACGCTGCTCTTAATGCTATAAAAAATATTTCAACGAAGATAATTACTGTTGAAGATCCGGTTGAATATCAACTTAACCTTACACAACAGGTGCAGGTCAACGAAAAAGCAAATCTGACTTTTGCAAGTGTTCTAAAATCAATACTAAGACAAGACCCTGATGTTATTATGATTGGTGAGGTAAGAGACCAGGAAACACTAAGAATAGCCATACAGGCAGCATTGACCGGCCACCTTGTTTTTTCAACTTTGCATACAAATGATGCCATAAGTGCAGTCAATAGAGTTCTTGATATGGGGATTGAACCATACTTGGTTAGTGGTGCTTTGATAGCGATAGAGGCCCAAAGGCTTATAAGGAAGCTTTGTCCTCACTGCAAATCCAAGATAACTCTGCCAAAAAGTACAGTAGAAAAGTTTAAAGATTTTTTACCTGAAAATTATCAGTTTTACAAAGCTGTGGGATGTGACAAGTGTGCAAATAGCGGATATTTTGGACGGGAAATGATTTCCGAGATACTTGTTGTCAGCGAAGAGATACAAAGTATCATAGCAAGAGGCGGTTCAAAATCCGAAATTGAAGAACAGGCAAAAAAAGATAATTTTGTAAATATGTTGCAAGATGGTATAATAAGAGCAGCAAACGGTATAACAAGTATAGAAGAAGTATATAGAGTGGTAAAATCATGAAATATTTTGAAGTTACATATCTTTTTAAGGGTAGAAAAAATACAAAAATTTTGCGTGCACAAAATAGGATGGATGCCCTGTCTATCGCTAAAATAAGACTACCGGGTATTGTTATAAAAATTATAGAAACTTCAGCTCCAGTCGAAGACCAATTGAAAGAATTTCAAAAACAGTTTGCAAATACACTTTTAAAACCAAAGATAAAAATAGACAACCTTATTTCATCCATAAGACAACTTGGTGTTATGACCAACGCAGGAATTTCTATCCATGATAGTGTAAAGGAAGTTACAAAAACAACTGAAGATAAAAGGCTGAGAGCTATTTTTGAAAATATTGATGATGCGCTTAATTCAGGACAGAGTTTAACCGAAGCACTCTCTGTATATAGGCATGATGTAGGTGATGTTACCATAGCTATGATAGAGCTTGGTGAAAATACAGGTAATATGTCCGAGTCACTTTTAAAGCTTGCCAAAATCCTTGAAGAGATAAGAGACAACAGGAAAAAATTTAAAAGTGCTCTTAGGTATCCTATTATAGTTTTAGTGGCAATTTCTATAGCGTTTACAATACTTATGGTTTATGTTGTGCCAAAATTTAAAGAAATTTTTGCCAAATTCCATACACAATTGCCACTCCCCACTAGAATACTTCTCTTTTTAGAAAATATTATTCATAACTATGGTTGGTATTTGCTTATTTTTATCATAGGAGGTATTATAATTACAAAATTTTTGTATGCAAATAATGAGGATTTTAAGCGAGGGTTTGACAAATATATACTAAAAGTATATCTGTTTGGTAAAATTATTTTTAATGCCACTATGTACAGGTTTACTATGATATTTACACAGCTTATTGCAGCAGGTATTCCTATAGCAGACGCCCTTGATACCGCAGTTTTAACAGTTGACAATACAACAATAAAAGAAAAACTCTCAAATGTAACCGTTTCGGTACAAAGAGGTATGTCACTTTCGGATGCTTTTAGAGATACTGGACTCTTTCAAGGAATGCTTTTGCAAATGGTAGGAGCAGGTGAAAGAAGCGGTACTCTTGATACGATGCTTGAAAAAGTTTCTGATTATTTCAAGATGAGATTTGATGAAATAGTTGATAATATATCAAGCTACATTGAGCCGATACTGATAGGTTTTATTGCTGTTATGGTTTTAATGATGGCGCTTGGTATCTTTTTACCAATGTGGGATCTTGCTGCAGCTGTTAAACACGGATAAGACCCGCTTCTTCCAAAAACAAAGAGTGAGTAAACTCTATCTTTTTTATTTTGTCATATTTGGCATAAGAGAGATATAGTATCTCTTT
>JALVWW010000207.1 GCA_027023175.1 Campylobacterales bacterium | reverse complement strand
TCAAGATAGAAGGTATGACTTGTCCACTTTGCACTACTGCTATAAAAAGGAGTCTAAAAAAGACAAAAGGTGTGATAAATGCAAAAGTGAGGCTCAACACTCAAAAAGCAACGGTACAATTTGAAGAAAAGATTACAACAAAAAAAGAGTTACTAAATGCTATAAAAAAAGTGGGATATAAAGGTAAAATTACTTGCATTAAATAATTTATATGATATAATTTTCCTTAAAGGGGAATTATATAATGAAACTAATAGTTATAATTTTTACTTTGCTTAGCAATCTGCTTGCAGATGATATTACTCCAATTCCAAATAAAGCTATAGATGTCAATCCTATAAAAGTTAAACTTGGTAAAAAACTTTTTTTTGATCCAATATTATCCAAAAATGGTACAGTCGCTTGTGTCAATTGTCATATACTGAGTGACGGTGGAGATGATAATAGACAGTTTTCTATAGGTATCAATGGAAAAATCGGCAACATAAACTCCCCTACGGTTTTAAATGCAAGATATAATTTTGTTCAATTTTGGGACGGAAGAGCTAAAAACTTGCAAGAGCAAGCAGAAGGACCCATAGAAAATCCAGTAGAAATGGGTAATACTTTCCCAAATCTCATTAAAACCTTAAAAAACTCACCATATAAAAAAGAGTTTGACTCTATCTATAAAGACGGGATTACAAAAGAAAATATCACAGATGCTATAGCCGAGTATGAAAAAACTCTTATCACCCCTAATGCACCCTTTGACAAATATCTAAGAGGCGATAAAAATGCTATCACCAAAATGCAAAAAGAGGGATATGAACTATTTAAATCAAAAGGATGTATCTCTTGTCATAACGGTATAAATATAGGTGGTAATCTTTATGCAAAATTTGGTGTATTTAAACAAGCAAAGAGTAAAAGCCTAGGAAGATATGATGTAACTAAAAATCCTTTAGATAAATACTTTTTTAAAGTTCCCACTCTTAGAAATATAGCTCTTACTTCTCCATATCTTCATGATGGAAGATATAAAACTTTAAAAAGTGTAGTTAGGTTTATGATAGAGTATCAATTAGGACGCAAAGCAAAACAGGATGATATAGATAAAATTACAGTATTTTTACTCTCATTTACAGGAAATATACTAAAATAATGAAAAAGAAAGTCAAAGGAATAGTAAATGAATATTTAAAAGAGCCTACTTTTACTCTATTATTTATCTTTTTATTTTTTCTAGGAATATTTTTATACAAAACTTTACAGATAGAAAATATATCAGAAAACTACAACAAATATGATAAAGCAGTAACAAAACTTTTAATACTTGAAAATGACTTCGATATATTTTTATCTCAAAAATTAACCTTTATAAATTATGATATTATTTCAAATGATATAAAAAAATTTGAAAAAAATTTACTTTTTTTAGAAAGTAAAAATTTTACAACTCGATACGGCAAAAATGTAAAAAAAAGTTTACAGGAATTAAGGAAAAAATTTGAAAATAAGATAAATCTTATAGAAAGATACAAATCATATAATGCAACAACTATAAGCTCACTCTCATATATATTTAATTTTGCCCAATCTATTAAAAAAGATGTAGCAGTTTCAAATAGTATATATAAAGCCATATTTGACTTGACAAGACTATTTATAGGTATCAATCTTGACAAACAAATTATAGATAATGATATAAAAGAGTTAAACTTCTTAAATAGCAAAAATCAATCAAACGGCTTTAACTATCTATATGCGAATATTAAAAATACTATGAAAAATATTTGGATATTAAATAAAATAAGCAAACAGGCAAAAGCCATACATCTTAAAAAAGATATACAAATAATTAAAAAAATAATTGACAAGAGATATGAAAAAGATATTTATAATTTAAAAATATCCGGTATTACTCTTTTTATAATAGCTATTTTTCTACTTTGTATTTTTATTTATAAATTTATAATATTTTTACAAAATGCAAAAGATTTGACATCATTCAAGTATGCCGTAGAAAACTCTGACAATACTGTAGTTATGACAGATGCTAACAGGCATATAACATATGTTAATGAAGCTTTTACAAAAAATACAGGCTACACAAAAGATGAAGTATTGGGAGAAAACCCGAGAATTTTAAAATCAGGTCTGCTTTCTCAAAAGTTTTATGA
>JALVWW010000206.1 GCA_027023175.1 Campylobacterales bacterium | reverse complement strand
TACAGTTGTTAAAGCTGTTGCTTTATTAGGTTTTGGTATAGACAATATAGAATGGGTTGATGTTGATAAAGAGGGTAGAATTATACCTTCATCTATTCCAAAACTTGATGAAAGTACAATTTTAATACTGCAGGCAGGAAATGTAAACTCTGGTGCATTTGATCCTTTTGAAGAGATTTGCGATAAGGCAAAACTTGCAAATACTTGGGTGCATATTGATGGTGCTTTTGGATTATGGGCAGGTGCGACAAAAAGATTGAAATACCTAACAAAAGGTATGCATAAAGCAAATTCTTGGTCAGTTGATGCTCATAAAACTCTAAATACCCCCTATGATAACGGCATCATACTTTGTAATGATAAAGAAGCTCTTGTAAGTGCTTTGCAGGCATCAGGAAGTTATATTTTATATAGCGAACATAGAGACGGGATGCTTTTTGCTCCAGAAATGTCAAGAAGAGCTAGAGTTGTTGAGTTGTGGGCAACCTTAAAATATTTGGGAAAAATCGGTATTGATGAATTGGTATTTGCCTTGCATAAAAGAGCAATTCAATTTAGTAGCATGTTGAAAGATAACGGATTTGAGATAGTAAATGATGTTGTTTTTAATCAACTGCTTATTGCTTGTGAAACTGATGAGATAACAAATAAAGTTATAGAGTATATTCAAAGATCAGGCGAATGTTGGGTTGGTGGAACAAAATGGAACGGTAAAGATGTGATTAGGATTAGCATTTGCTCTTGGGCTACGACTAAAGATGATATTGCTCGCGCAGTTCAAGCTTTTGTATCGGCAAGAAAAAGTGCAACAGAAGAATTTAAGCCTAATGTGTGATAGGTTACGATATAAAAAGATACTTATAGATAGATATATTTTTTCTAAGAGTATCTATATCACCCAGTTTTAAACCGTTTTCTACCCATTCTTTTATATCTTTTGGGAAATTGTCTTTTAGAGGTGCCGTTAAAGACTTTTTTGTGTTATTGTCTATATAGCCTGATTCTTGTAATTTTTCTAAATGATTTAGTATGGTTATCTCATTGAAGCCTCTTTTCTGGCAGATTTGAGCAAAGCCAAATCCCTCTTTGATAAGCTCAAGAGTTTCAAGATATGTTTTTGAAAGCTCCTTTTTGGAGTTTTGTTTTAACTCTTTGCAAAGAGTTAAAAAATTTTCACCATATTTTTCAAGTTTTACCTCTCCAACACCGGCAATATTTAAAAACTCCTCTTTGGTTGTAGGTAGTGTTTTGGCTATTTGGGCTAGAGTTTTATCGCTGAAGATGATATAGGCTGGAACATCTTCTTTTTTTGCCAATTCAAAACGAAGCTCTCTTAATTTTTCAAAATTTTCATCTTTTTTTATTTCATCTTTTTGTTTATCATACTCTTTTAATTTTTTTTGGACTTCAAATTCGCTTAGTTTTACCAAAATTTCTTTTTGTTTTTTTAGTATCTTTTTGCCCTCGTTGGTTATCTTTAAACTTCCAAACTCTTTGTCGATACTTAAAGCTTCACTGTCAAGAAGCTTTTCATAAATGATGTTCCATTGCTCTTTTGTAAGATATTTTCCTATACTATAAACTGAAAGCTTATCATGTGAAAACTCTATAATCCTTTTAGCTTTTGAGCCTCTTAAAACATCTATGATATAACTCGAGCCAAATCTCTCTCCTGTTCTTAAAACCGCTGATAAAAACTTTTGAGCCTCTATCGTTACATCTTTAAGCTCAGTATCCTTTTCTTGGCAATTATCACAAAGAGTTTTACACTCATCTACTTCATCTCCAAAATATTCAGCTATCATTTGGTGTCTGCATTTTGAGCTTATGGCATAGCGATACATTTTATCCATCTTTTGGTACATATTTTGTTTGTACGGTGAGTCAGGAAGCTCATCTATAAAAGCTCTTTTGCTTATCTCATCAGCTTTGGAGTATAAGAGTAAGGTATCGCTCATAAGTCCGTCTCTACCTGCTCTTCCTATCTCTTGGAAGTAGTTTTCCAAAGTTTTTGGCATTGAGGTGTGCAAAACAAAACGGATATTTGGCTTGTCTATTCCCATGCCGAATGCTATAGTTGCTACTATGATTTTAATATCTTCATCTTTAAAAGCTTTAAATATTTCATCTCTTCTTTTTGGATTGAGTCCTGCATGATAAGCTTTGGCTTGAAAACCTTTTTCATTTAAAAAATATGAAAGTTTTTCAGTCTCTTTTCGTGTAAAGCAGTAGATGATCCCGCACTCATCTTTGTGAAGATTTAAAAACTCTACTACTTGCTCTTTGGCATTTGATACTTTTCTTTTTGCTCTTATGATAAGGTTGTCTCTGACGGTTTTTGCTCTTAATAGTTGAGTGGAAGGGATTTGCAAAGTTTTCAATATATCTTCTTGCACCTCTTTGGTAGCGGTTGCCGTAAATGCACTAATGGGTACGCCCTTAAACCACTCCTTTAAATGTTTCAATTTTCGATAATCATTTCTAAACTCATGCCCCCATTCACTAACACAATGAGCCTCATCTATGACAAAAAAGTTGATATTGGCTTTTTTTAAGATTTGTAAAAAGTAACTATTTGCAAACCTTTCAGGTGCAATGTATAAAAGCTTTAAATTTCCATTTATTAGCTCTTTTATAGTATCATCATTTTTGGCATTGCTTTGGTTTGAGCTTATCATTTTGGCATTTATACCGTTTAGTCTTAGAGAGCTTACCTGATCTTGCATAAGAGCTATAAGAGGCGAAATAACCACTGTAACCCCATCCATCAAGAGGGTAGGGAGTTGATAAATGAGAGACTTTCCACTTCCTGTAGGAAGCACAACTAAAAGGTCTTTATGCGAGAGTATCTCGTTGATAGCCTTTTCTTGGATAGGCTTAAACTCATTGAAGCCAAATTTTTCCTTGAGAACTTTTTTCATTTTTTATTATACCATTTTATGATAAAATATAAAAAGTTCGACTAAGGATAAAATATGCAGGCAAAGATACTATTCGGCAGTAAAGAAGTTATAAAGGATGAATGGATAGAGATAAAAAATCCATATAAAAACAAGATAGTCTCTATGTATCCAAGTTGTGATGAAGAGGATGCTAAAAAGGCTCTTTTAGTAGCTAAAGTGGCTTTTAAAGAGACTAAGCATACAAAATTGTCACAAAGGGTAAAATGGCTTGAAGATGTTGCAGACAGGCTTCAAGCAAAAAGAGAAGAGTTTGCAAAAACTATTACTGATGAAGTTGGAAAACCTTTAAAATTCTCTCTTATAGAGGTTGACAGGTGTATAGAAACTATCAAGCTTACCATATCGGCTGTCATTGAATTACATGGTGAGACTTTTAGCTCGGATGCTATGCCAAGTGGCAAAAAGAGTATAAGTTTTTTTAAAAGAGTGCCTGCTGGTGTAGTTGTAGCTATTACTCCTTTTAATTTTCCTTTAAATTTAGTGGCTCATAAAATAGTTCCGGCACTTGCCATGGGAAACAGTGTAGTTTTAAAGCCTACTCCCGAAGCTCCTCTTGCAGCCTATAAATTTGCCAAACTTTTTTATGAGAGCAGGTATGCCGTAAAAGATACATTGAGTGTAGTTTACGGGGATGCGGAAGTGGGCAGTGCACTTGTAAGTAGCGATATTCCAAGAGTTATAAGCTTTACAGGAAGCGTACCGGTTGGAAAAATTATCACCAAACATGCTGGTATCAAAAAAGTATGCTTGGAGCTTGGTGGAAATGCAGCTACTTTTATAGAGAAGAGTTGTGACATAGAAGATGCGGCAAAAAAATGTGCAGTTGCTTCTTTTTATAACTCCGGCCAAGTCTGTATATCTTTACAGCGTATTTATGTCCAAGAAGATATTTATGATAAATTTGCCAATGTTTTAGTTGATGAAACTAAAAAGCTAACTATCGGCGATCCTTATGACAAAGAGACTTTTATAGGTCCTCTTATAAGTCTTGATGCAGTTATGCGAGCAAAAAGCTGGGTAGAGAGTGCCATAAAAGAGGGAGCAAAGCTGCTTTGCGGCAATAAAAATCAAGAGAGGATATTTTATCCTACAATTTTGGGAAATGTAACTGATGATATGAAGATAGTTTGTGAAGAGGTTTTTGCTCCTATTGTTTCACTTGTAAAAGTAAAGGATTTTGATGAGGCTGTTAAAAAGATAAACAATTCCCCCTATGGACTTCAATACTCTATCTTTACAAATGATTTAACTTTAACCAAAAGAGCAATAGAAGAGTTTGAGTGTGGAGGAGTAGTTATCAATGATATACCTACTCTTAGGTTTGATATACAGCCTTATGGCGGAGTCAAACTAAGTGGAACAGGTAGAGAAGGTCCAAAGTATGCTCTTGAAGAGTTTAGTGATATTAAGTCGGTGGTTGTTTGTTAGGTTTTAGAAGTGTGATGCTTCTATGTTTTATGCTCTCTATTTTGAGTCAAAAAAATAATTCCTATCAAAATAAGAGCTACAAGTGATATGCTTATGGCTCTTGTTTCTCCGAAATATCTCCAAATAAGTCCTATAAATGAAGCTCCGAGTGCTCCACTTAGGGCAACTCCTGCATAAAATATGCCATATATACTTCCTTTATTTTTTGCTTCACTTGATATATAGGCTCTTATGGCATTTAGACTTGAGACTGTAAAAAGTCCTAAAAGTATAAAACCCAAAATGATAAAGTTTAGATAAAGTGATAACATAGAAAGTATCCCAAAAAGATAGGAGAAAAGAAGGACTTTTTTTGCTCCAAATTTATCTACTTTCACTCCAAAAAAGTAGCTAAAAAGAGTTTGAGTCAAGTTTAAAACTATCACTAAAAGAGGGATAAATTCTAGCAAATATCCACTCTCTTTAGCTTTTATCATATAAAATGAGTCATTGAACATAAAAAATATAAAAGCAAAGTATAGTAGCAAAACTGGAAGTAAAGCTTTGTCATCTTTTAGTTTGATTTTTTGTATGCTTTTTTTGGAAGTATAAGGGACATCTTTGACAAAAAACAGAACTGTTATCATAGCAAAGAGACCGGGCAGTAAAGTCCAAGCAAAAAGCTCACGAAATATAGCTTCATTTTTTCCAAGATAGTAAAGTGCCAAAAAGGCTATGATACTTCCGCTTAACTCACCTGCTATATCCATACTCTTGTGAAATCCAAAAGTTTTTCCGCTTTTTCCTTTTTGCGAATAGGCTGAAATGAGACTATCTTTTGTAGCACTTCTTACAGCTTTTCCTATCCTCTCAACTCCTCTAAGAGTTGCCACGCTTATCCAGCCATTACTAAAATATAAAAGTGGTTTGGTTACTGCTGAGATAGTATATCCTGTCACTACAAAAGGCTTTACTATCTTATATCTGTCACTTAGATAACCAAAAACAAATCTAAACCCATAAGATACAAATGTGGCAATCCCGACTATAAAGCCAAGCTTGTCAACCCCTTCATGTAGGACATATACAACGAACAAAGGAAGTACTGATGTAACCATACTGCTTGCCATATCGGTAAAAAAACTAACAAATCCCAAAGCTATGATATTTTTATTGATCATTTTTTACCTATAAAAATAAATTATAAATCCAAGCCAGACAAATATCGGTACAAAGATACTCAAAAATACTCCAAAAGCAGCTATATCTTTTGCATATTTTGCCCAGATGTGAAAATCAGGACTTGAAAGATCCACTACTTTTTCTATGGCTGTATTGAAAGCTTCGGCTATCAAAGGGATAAATAAAGCACCAAACATAAAAATCTTTGCCCATAAAGGATATGGTAAAAAAAGAAGTATAACAGTAGCTATAATAAAACAGAAAAGCTCTATCTTAAAAGCTTTCTCTTTAAAAAGCTCTTTGGCTCCATCTATTGCATAAGAAAAATTTTTTTGTAATGAATATTTTGGTTTCATCTTTTACCTCTATTTTCTATACCCTCATATACAAGTGCTACAAGACTTACCCAAAAAAGTGACAAACCGATACCTGCGATCACATCACTGAGATAGTGAACACTCAAATAAACTCTACTAAATGAGATAATGAGTGGGTATATTATACATAAACTTAACAAAGTTTTTTTATATTTTACTCTTTTTGAGAGTATCAAGTAAAGAGAAAATGCCAAAGCTGTGCTGATGGCAGCATGACCGGAGGGGAAAGAGTATCCGCTTGCTTCAATAAGATGATGAAGAGGTCTTGTTCTCTGAACTAATGATTTGACTATAAACATCAAAGTAGTTGAACCGACAATCGAAAAAAGAAAAAAGAGCATTTCGATAAAATATTTTTTATATCCAAGATACAAAGTGATAGTCAATGTGATAGCAGTCGCAGGAAGAGGGTTGCCTATGGTTGTGATAGCTATCATAATCTTTGTTAAAAAGGGTGTATAGATATGTTGCATATTGGTATGTATCCAAAAGTCAAGCTTGGTTATAAGCTCAAGATCAAGAATATCTTCTGTCATTTTTGAAAAGAGATAAAGACCAAATATATTTATAAAAAGTAGCCTAACATCTTTACTTTGAAAAAACCCTTCTTTATTAAAGTGTTGATATAGTTTATATCCGACTATGCTTACAATCGTTGCAACTATAATACCAACTCCAAAGTACTTACCATAAGCCTCAAAAGCACTTCCAAGGTAGTATCCTCCCAGTAAAAATGCAGGTGCCCAAAATGCTGCTGTTAGCATATTGGAGAGTATAAATTTTTGAAAGTTTATTTTGTTTGCTCCGGCTAAAAATGGAACTATCCATCTTGTAAAGCCATTTGAGCGACCTATAAAAAGTGCTTTTATAAGATTGCTCTCAAGCATATTTTGCATCTTTTCATATTTTTTAGAATCAATTTTAACTCTTTTAGCATGTTTTTTTAAAAACTCTTCACCGACTTTTGCTCCTATGAGATAACCTATAATATCACCTAAGAGTATCCCAATATAGGTAGCAATGGTGAGAATCTTTATATCAATTATATCTTTGTAAGCTATGAAACCGAAAAATACCGTAATGCTTTCGCTTGGAAAAAACATACCCGTAAAAGGCAAAGATTCAAAGACTGAAGCAAAAAATATGATAATAATTGATACAATCAATACTTCACTGTGCGGAAAAGATAAAATCCAGTTAAAAAACTGCTCTAAAAGGTAATGGATGCTCATTTTGTATTCTTAATTTTTATAACTTTGTATTTTACCTCTTTGTCTTTTACGGTAACTTTAATAAAATTGTAAAAACCACTATCTTTATATTTTTTAAGTGGAGCTCCCGCACCTCCTGTGATGATAAAAGGAGTCTTGTGCCAAAAGCCGCGGTAGTAAAAGTGGATATGTGAGCAAAATATCATATTTACTTTATATTTATCTAATAATTTATTTAATTTTTTTATCTTTTTTGGGCTTTTTAAACTGTGACCTTTTGCATACTTGCCGTATCGTGGGTCATATAAAGGCACATGGGTGAAAATAAATCTATTGGTATATTTTTGGGATTTTTGAAGCTTTTTCTCTAACCACTTAAGTTGTTTGTTGCCTATTTTCTTATCCGAGCTGTCAAGCACTATAAAATATGAGTTGCCGTAAGTGAAAGCAAAGTGTGTTTTACCGAAAACTTTTTTATAATTACTCTCACCGTCATACCAAGGGATTTCATGGTTACCTATAATAGAGATAAAAGGTTTTTTGGAAGTTTTTATGATATTTAAATAGTTCGAAAACTCTTTTTTGTAACCGTCAGGCACCAAGTCACCATTGTTGATAGCAAAAGATATATCATTGTCTTTGTTTATTTTAGAGACGATAATCTTTAAGACATTGTCACCGTCTCGGTTATCTCCTAAAACTGCAAAAGAGAAACTTTTTTGATGATGGTTTGAAAGTTGTATAACTTTTAACATTTTATGATTGTAGGGTGTTGCAAATGCAAAAAGTGCTATGCACAGTAGTAGTAATTTTTTCATTTTAACTTATCTTTGCAGAGCATTATTTACTCTTTTATAATTTTTTGCCAAACAGAAATAATAATATTATTTAGGAGAGCCAATTTGTTTTTTAAAGCTATAATGACAATAACAGCCAAAATACTTACTATAACGGAACCAAGTATATCAAAAGGGTAATGAACTCCTGCATAAACCCTTGCAACTCCACACCACAACGCAAGAAAAACCACAATGATGCCTATAGTTTTTGTAGTTTTAAATGATAAAAGCATAAGAGCTATAGACATGGTAAAAGTAGTATGGTCTGAAGGAAATGAACTGTCTGCTTTATGAGAGAGAAGAGTAGAGCCGAGATGGTCCATAAACGGTCTTGGATGAAAGTAGAAAAGTCCTATAAAAAAGTTGATACCAACACCAAGAGTTGCAGCATATCCCGCATATAAAGCTTCATTTTTTCTTTTGCCAAACCATAGGTAAAAAAGCAGTGCTATAAAAAGATAGGGCATATATTTTGCTACTGACACCATTGCAGAGTCAATGATATGATTTTTTCCTGCAAAATCATTTATAGCTAAGAATATTTTCTGATTTAAACTGTGATTCATTCCATCTCCTGCTAAATAGTTAAATAAAATTATTTTAGCATTATACTTGTGAAAATGAAATAAAAATGAAAAGTATTTTATAGGTGGGGTCAGGTGATAGTGATAGTATTTGTAGAGTATTGGCCGTACTTTAAAAGTACGGCCAACTTGTGTTACATCATTCCAGGCATTCCGCCCATTCCACCCATATCAGGCATTGCAGGGGCAGGTTTGTCTTCTTTTATATCACTTACAGTAGCTTCAGTTGTCAAAAGCAAGCTTGCAACTGATACTGCATTTTGAAGCGCAACTCTTTCAACTTTTACAGGGTCTATAATACCTGCTTCAAACATATCTACATATTCACCGTTTGCAGCATTGAAACCATAGTTTGGATCATCTGATTTTTCAACCTCATTTGCTACAACGCCTGCATCAAATCCGGCATTTTCAGCTATTTGTTTTAGTGGAGCTTTTAGTGCTCTTTGAACGATAGCAGCACCTATGGCTTCATCGCCTTCAAGACCAAGTTCTACTTTGCTTCCGGCTTGGATAAGAGCAGCACCTCCACCTATAACAACGCCTTCTTCAACAGCAGCTTTTGTTGCACTCAAGGCATCGTCAACTCTATCTTTTTTCTCTTTCATTTCAGTTTCAGTCGCAGCACCTACTTTTATAACAGCAACGCCACCGCTTAGTTTTGCAAGTCTCTCTTGAAGTTTTTCTCTGTCATAGTCACTTGTTGTCTCTTCGATTTGAGCTTTTATAACTTTTATTCTCTCTTTTATAGCTTTTTTATCACCTGCGCCGTTTACTATAGTGGTATTGTCTTTGTCAATGATAACGCTTCCTGCACTTCCAAGGTCATCAAGTGTAGCACTCTCTAAAGTTCTTCCAAGCTCTTCGCTTATCACTTGACCGCCTGTAAGGATAGCTATATCTTCTAGCATTGCTTTTCTTCTGTCACCAAATCCAGGAG
>JALVWW010000205.1 GCA_027023175.1 Campylobacterales bacterium | reverse complement strand
CGTTTTCAACACTTAGTGCTTTTTTATCTTATGCCTCTTTTGTTAAAATTGACTGGACTTTATTGGCTATAACAGCGATAGCCGCAATTCTCGGAGGATATATAGGTAATGCCGTAATGCACTTTAAGTTAAATGCTAAGCATATTAAAAAAATTATAGCTATTTTATTGTATCTGTTAGCTTTTAAGATGGGATATTCACTTTTATAGAGCAATATTTACAAGAGTATTAAACTTCAATATGTTAAACTATTTTACCTAAAATACAGGAATAGTTTGTGGAATTTGATCTCTTAACTCTTTTTTTACTATTTTTAGCCGGTTTTGGGGCAGGCTTTGTGGACTCAATTGCGGGAGGCGGAGGCATCATCACTCTGCCTGCACTTTTGGCAAGCGGTATTCCTCCTCATTTTGCTCTAGGCACCAATAAACTCCAAAGCAGTTTCGGAAGTTTTACTGCGACTGTAAATTATGCCAAAAGAGGACTGTATGAGCCTAAAAAAGTACTTGAAGGGATATTTTTTACCTTTTTAGGAGCTGCGATAGGTGCTTATATAGTAAAGTTTTTCTCAGCAAGTTTTTTGACAAATTTTATCATCATAATGTTGACAGTACTTTTTGTTTTTACTTTTTTAAATAAAAACTTAGGGCTTAAAACCAAGGCAAGAAGAATGAAACCGTTTCTTTTTTATACCATCTTTGGTCTGGCTATAGGTTTTTATGACGGATTTTTCGGACCAGGTACCGGCTCGTTTTGGACTATAGCTTTGGTTTTGCTGTTGGGACTTGACTTAAAAGCTGCAACCGCACAAACAAAGATATTTAATTTTACCAGCAATATCGTCTCTTTGGCTGTATTTGCCATGTCAGGAGTAGTTTTACTAAAAGTAGGTATAATTATGGGAGCAGGACAAATCATAGGGGCATATAGTGGCTCGACTATGGTGGCAAAAAAAGAGATCATTTTTATAAGATATATCTTTTTGGCTGTAGTAGCCGCAACCATTGCTAAGTTGGTGTATGATAAGTGGTGATTTGTGATTCGTGATTGAAAAGTCATTCTGACTTTTCAATTTATTGGCTAATTACTAATCACGAATTACGAATGAAAAAGGAGTTTTTATGGAGTATAGATATATAGGAAAAACGGGACTTAGGGTATCTCCGATATGTTTGGGAACTATGACATTCGGCTCTAGTGCTGATGAAAAAGAATCATTTAAGATAATGGATAAGGCTTATGATGCGGGAGTTAATTTTTTTGATACGGCTGAACTTTATCCTGTGCCTCCTAAAGAGTCTTGGTCGGGCGAAACTGAAAAGATAGTTGGTCGTTGGCTTAAAACAAAATCACGAGACTCAATTATCATAGCTTCTAAAGTTGCAGGAGCTGCCAATGGTTGGTTTGTGCCTCCTATCAGGCATGGTTTGACTGCGATAGATAGATTTCATATAAAAAGAGCGGTTGAGGGTAGCTTGAAGCGACTTCAAACTGACTATATCGATCTTTATCAGGTCCACTGGCCAGATCAATTGGTGCCTATTGAAGAAGCATTAGAAGTTTTTGATGAACTTATCAAAGAGGGCAAGATAAGATATATCGGTACTTCAAATGATACCGCCTATGGACTTACAAAAGCAAATGAAGTAGCAAAATGCAAAGGCTATAAAAGATTTGAATCCATCCAAAATAATTTTTCACTTCTAAATAGAAGATTTTTAGACTCTGTTGCAGAAGTTTGCAAAAAGGAGCAAATTTCACTTTTGCCATATTCACCGCTTGGAGGAGGAGTGCTAAGTGGAAAGTATAACAAGGAGTTTGTAGATCCCAAGGCAAGATTTGCATGGTATATGAGTGAAAACAACCCGAGACTGACATCTCAGGTAAAAAGATTTGTCAATGACAAAACACTTGAGTCAACAAAATTATACATTGATATAGCCAAAAAACATGGACTCTCACCTGTAACTATGGCGATAGCATGGAGCAAGCAGTTTGATTTTATAGCTTCTACCATTATAGGGGCAAGAAAAACAGAACAACTCGATGAGGCTCTCGCTGCAATGGATTTGACACTATCCAAAGAAATACTAAAAGAGTGTGATCAAGTGCATCAGGAGATTTTATACCCTATGGGTTAAAATCCCCCCGGATGCATAAACATAC
>JALVWW010000204.1 GCA_027023175.1 Campylobacterales bacterium | reverse complement strand
GGGCAGGGTAGTAACCTTGGTTGGAAGTTTGAACATTTAGCCCATATTATAGATAAAGTAGAAGATAAAAGTCGTATTGGTATTTGTATTGATACTTGTCATATGTTTACAGCAGGATATGATATAAGAACGCGTGAAGCTTATGATAAAACTTGGAGTGAATTTGATAAAATTGTAGGTTTTGAGTATTTAAGTGGAATGCACATTAATGATTCTAAGCCAGCATTAGGTTCTCATGTCGATAGACATCACTCTCTTGGAAAAGGTGAGATTGGGATTGATGCTTTTAAATTTATTATGAATGATGAACGAATGAATGATATTCCACTTATTTTAGAGACGATTGATGAGACAATTTGGAAAGAAGAGATAGCGATGCTGTACTCTTTTATAGAGGAATAATTTGAAAACTTTAGTTAATTTTTTAAAAACAAAAGAGATTGAAAAATCGGATATTTTTATACATTTGAAATGTAATAAAGATGAAGCTAAGATGTTGCAATATATTGCAGATAAATATATGAATGGGCAAGATGATGTGGTTGTTTTTGAGCTTTTACAAAAATTGTATAAAAGTGAAAATTATGAGCATTTAGACCATTTAAAAGAGTTAAAAAATTTATTAGAACTTGGTTGGTTACATCAGCAAAGTTTTACTCCTATTAAAATTTCAGAGGTAACGCCATTGGAACTTTTAAATAGTGCTGTGGGGCTTACTCCTTCATTTTTAAAACTTCTTCAAGATGGTACGCTTGATTTAGATTTGCCAGATATTAAGCCTTATGCAGATCATCTTGAGTATCTTCAGGATCAGTTTTTTAGAATTGAATTGTATCAAAAAATGAGTGTTATTCGTCAAAATGTTCATGAACACTCTTTGGGCATAGATAGATTGCAAAATAAACTTAAACATCTTGAAAAACGCATAGAGGAGAGGGTTAATCAGACCTCTGAAAATTTAGGACTTGATAAATTTTTTAAACAAAAAAAGATGAGCAATTATGAACAGGTAATTTTTATGGCACTTTTGCGTGAAGAGTATGGTTCTACAGAATCATCACTTCGAGAGATGAATACGCTTATTGATTTAATCTCCTTAGATGATTATGAACGCATAAAAAATCGTTCTCTTTTGGAAGAGGGTTCAAATCTTGTAAGTAGTGGTATTATTGATTATGAAGAGATGCTCAATCCATTTGGTGGAATTAGTCGCTCTTTTTACATTGTAGATGATGTTCTTCAAAGTATTATTCATCCTCAAAAGACAAAAAAAGTAACACGACTTAAACTTGGTGCTTTAGTAGCTGAACAAGATATATTTGAGCTTATTGATAGTGACACATCTTTGGATGATGTTGTACTAAATAAAAGTACAAAAGAGACGCTTGAAAATCTAATGAAACAGGTAGATAAAGATGTTGTCTCTCGTCTTGTAAAATGGGGTATAAAAGATAAAAAGAGTGGTATCGATGCTCGTATAATTTTTTATGGTGCAGCAGGAACTGGAAAAACAATGACAGCTCATTCTCTTGCAAAATCACTTAAAAGACAAATTTTAGCATTTGATTGTTCAAAAATTCTCTCTATGTATGTTGGAGAGAGTGAGAAAAATGTGCGTAAGATTTTCGATACTTTTTATGATTTAAGTGCAAAAACAAAGACAGAGCCGATTTTACTTCTTAATGAAGCAGACCAATTTTTGGGTGCAAGAAGTAGTGGAAATATTACAGGTTCAGATCAGATGCATAATCAGATGCAAAACATTTTTTTAGAACAGATTGAAAATTTCAAAGGAATGCTTATAGCAACAACAAATCTACTTGAAAATATAGATAAAGCATTTTCAAGAAGATTTAACTATAAAATAGAGTTTAAAAAACCAAATAGAGAACAACGATTAGAACTTTGGGAAAAGATGTTACCAAAAGATGCTCCTTATGAAGATGATTTTGATAAAATAAAACTTGCAGAGTATTCTCTTACTGGTGGGCAAATAAATTTAATTATAAAAAATACAGCTTATAAAGTAGCAGTAAAAGAAGAGCCTATCTTTATGTTAAAAGATTTTATAGATGAGATTAAAAAAGAGAAAGATACAGATTTTGAAAGTGAAAAGTCTATGGGCTTTTTGAATAAGTGATTTGAAGAACTATTTGAAAATAAATTTAAAG
>JALVWW010000203.1 GCA_027023175.1 Campylobacterales bacterium | reverse complement strand
CCAAGCGGTATTACCACCAACTCTGAAGGAGGAGTAAGCAGCTTTGAGATAGACGACTTAAGAGATACATTGGAAGCTATGAGTGAGCTTGGTATTCCGCTTTTGGTTCATGGTGAGACAAACGGGTTTGTAATGGATAGAGAAAAAGAGTTTGGCTCTTTTTATGAAAAAATTGCTTTGGCTTTTCCAAAATTAAAAATTGTAATGGAGCATATTACAGATAAAAATAGTGTAAAGTTATTGGATAAATATGATAATCTTTATGCTACTATTACACTGCATCATTTACTTATCACTTTGGATGATGTTGCGGGCGGACTTTTGCAGCCTCATCTGTTTTGCAAGCCTATCGCTAAAAGATATGAAGATAGAGAGGCGCTCCAAAAAGTAGCACTCAATGCTCATCCAAAAGTAATGTTTGGAAGTGACTCAGCTCCTCATCCTCAGCATAAAAAAGAGTCTTGTGGGTGTGCTGCAGGTGTATTTTCTGCACCTGTTGCCTTGCCGGCTCTTTGTGAGCTTTTTGAAAAGTATGACAAACTTGAAAATTTACAAAAATTTGTTAGTGATAATGCAATAAATGTGTATGGTTTAAAACCTATAAAAAAAGAGATAGTTTTAGAAAAAAAGGAGTTTTTGGTTCCTAAAAAGTATGGTGATGTTGTACCTATGTTTGCAGGAGAGAAACTTGACTGGAGTTATACTGAACAGGAGTAGTTATGAAAGTATTGGTTCTTGAGGATAATGAGCTTCTTTTGGAAACATTGGAAGATTTTTTGGAAAATGAGGGATTTGAAATAGACTTGGCAAAGGATGGGGAAGAGGCTTTAAGAATGAGTTATAATAATTCTTATAACCTTTATCTTCTTGATATAAAAGTTCCCCTAGTAAATGGAATAGAGTTGCTTAAAGAGTTAAGAGAGCATGGTGATGAAACTCCCGCAATATTTATAACCTCTTCTACGGATAAAGAGAGTATTACGAATGGTTACAAAGTAGGATGTGATGAGTATATCAAAAAACCTTTTGACTTAGATGAGCTTTTGATGAGGATAAAGGCTGTTTTAAAAAGAATTGAACCTGAAGAAAATATCAAAATAGATGAAAACTATAGTTATAACATAAAAAGAAAAAGACTTTTAAAAGATAATCAAGAAGTAAAAATAAACCTAAAAGATTTACAGTTGTTGGAGCTTCTTTTGAAAAATAGAGGTAAAGTGGTAACTAAAGAGATGATAAAAGATGAGTTATGGCAAAATGAAGAGCTTGTAAGTAGTGGGTCTTTAAGAGTTTATATAAATAATTTGAAAAAAATATTTGGTAAAGATGCTATAGAAAACATAAGAGGTTTGGGGTATAGATTTGTTTAACTGGAGAAAAATATAGTGGAAAAAGAACACAAGTGGGTTTTAGCTAAGATATCCCTCTTTTTTTCTTTGTGGATGTTTTTTATATTTTCTATCATATACCTTATCATTGATAAATTTTATCTAAGTGAAAATCTTTTTTACTTTATAGGCATAGCAGCATTTTTGATATCACTTTTTGGCGGATATATGTTGGCACTCTTTTTTCTAAATCCAATATTTCAAACCAATAAATTTCTTGACAGGCTTTTAAAAGATACTCTTCATGAGTTAAATATACCGGTTGCTACCATCAAAGCCAATGCACAAATGATAAAAACAAATCCTGCCAATCCTAAAAATATAAAAAGAGTAGAGCGGATAGAGAAATCTTGCGAAGATTTGTTACAACTCTATAAAGGTATGGATTATTATATAAAAAGAGAGATAGAGCAAGTTGATAGAGAGATTTTTTCTCTTAAAGAGGTTTGTGAAGATAGTATCAAAAAATTTAAGGAGATCACCAAAGATATCACTATTTCAGGTGATCTGAAGGATGTAAAAGTAAAAGCAGACAAGGTGGGTTTTATAAAGGTACTTGATAATCTTATCTCAAATGCTATCAAATACAACAAACCGGGCGGTTATGTAAAAATTATCCTAAAAGATGAGTATCTGATGGTAGAAGATGGCGGTATAGGCATGGATTCGAGTGAGCTTTTTAGAGTATTTGACAGGCACTACCAGGCAGATGAGAGTAAAAGCGGATATGGTTTGGGGCTTAGTATCGTGAAGTCATATTGTGACAAAGAGAAAATTTATATCAATATAGACTCCGAAAAAGGGGTGGGCAGCAAGTTTAAGTTGAGTTTGAAAAATATAAGGATATAGTAATGTTTTTAAGAATAAACTACTATCACTATCACCTGACCCCTATAAAGAGAAAATAATGCAGTATCTGTTTGAGAGTGAAGCGGGGATGGAAACTCTTGGTATAAAAGATGAGAGTTATAGATATCTTTTTAAAGTTAGGCGTCATAAAATAGGTGAAACTGTTACTTTGAGAAACTTGAAAGATAATTTTGTATATTTTTATAAGATAACAAATGTTTCAAAAAAAGAGGCCATACTTATTTTAAAAGATAAAAAAGAGTCGGTTGTAAAACCTCCAAGATATCTTCATCTCGGATGGTGCGTAGTAGATCCTAAAATCATAGAAAAAACTCTGCCTATGCTAAATGAGATAGGTGTAAGCAAGATATCTTTTATATACTGCCAAAGAAGTCAAAAAAATTTTAAGATAAATTTTCAAAGACTTCAAAAGATAGCGATAAATTCATCCCAACAGTGCGGAAGAAGTGAGATAATGGAGTTTGAAGAGGTAAAAAGTCTGCAAAATTTTCTCGAGATTTATCCAAAAAGTGCTATAATCGATTTTGGAGGAGAAAATATAAAAGAAGCATCATGTGAGACAATTGTTATAGGATGTGAGGGTGGTTTTAGCGAAAACGAAAGAAAATTTTTTGCAAATAAACCGATATACAAACTAAATACACCTATGATACTAAAAAGCGAAACTGCTGTGGTTTCTATAAGTGCCATGATGCTGTTGTAATATATAAAAGGTTCATATATGAAAAAAAATCTATCACTATCACCTGACCCTTTTAAAAAGATAATCCTTGGTCTATTTTTTGGGTTTTTACTATTGTGGGGCAAAATTCCAACTCCAATAGCAGATTATCGTTTAGATGCTTGTCCTGGTACTTGGAATGGAACAATTGGTGAAGTAAAAGATAGTAGTGGCAATAATTTTGATGGAACTTCAAATAATATCAATACAACTAATGGAGAGCTTTGTAATGCTGGAGATTTTACCAAGGATTTGGCAAATGATTATATAAAGCTAAATGGCAATGCACTAAATGGTTTGGATGAATTTAGTATATCAATGTGGATAAAAACATCAAATAACACAAGACAAGCTCTTGTGTCTGGAGCAAAGGATAATACCTATGATGGTGCAAATGAAGTATTGTTATATTTGGTAAACGGTACGACTATTAGACCCTATATAAAAAATAAATATGTAGATATTACGATTTCAAATATTGCGGATAATCAATGGCACCATATAGTATGGAGGAGAAAAAAAAGGAGAAATTGTATCTATATTGATGGAGGAGATAAGCAGTGTAAAAATATAGATGAAAGCAAAGCAGTTTCGATAGATGAGAATGGTTTGTATTTGGGTCAAGACCAAGACAGCCTGGGTGGTGGCTTTGATAAAGAAGAAGATTTTGAAGGCTTAATGGATGAGGTAAAGATATTTGATCAAGCATTAAATAATTCTCAAGTAAGCGATATATATGATAATGAAAAAACCGGAAAAAATTATGATGGTACTACTAGAGAATGTCTTCTTTGTGAAGTAGTTCCTATAGCTAACTACCAAATGGATGAGTGTTATTGGGATGGAACAAGTGGTGAAGTAAAAGATAGTAGCGATAACCATTATGATGGAACTGCACAAGGCGGAGCTACAACTGAGAGCAACTTAACGGCAGGAGGTATCCTTTGTCATGTAGGTAAATTTAATGGCAGCGGCTATGTAGATTTAGGAAATATTTTAAGTCCAAATAGTGATGATTGGAGTATAGGTGTATGGGTAAAATGGGATGGAAGTAGTGGAGAAAAAATTATTTACAATAAAGAAAATCTATATGAAGCTGCAATTAGCGGAGGTAAGTTTTATTATGCATGGAAACCTCACTGGCATTGGGATGGAGGCATATCACTAAATGCAAATGAGTGGACACACTTTGTAGTAACTTATAATCATATTGAACAAAAAGTATATAAAAATGGCTCTTTAGTATATCGTAGGTCCCAAACAGGAGATATCGGATCAAATAGTGCAAAGCTACTTATAGGAGCAAGAGGAAATACTAAGCCATATAAATTTTATAGTGGAGATATCGATGAATTGAAAGTGTATAATTATGCTTTATCAGATAATACTATAAGTAGTATATATAATAATGAAAAAACTGGAAAAAATTATGATGGAAGTGAGAGGTTGTGTAAAATTTGTATTAAAGGTACTTTTGATGCATGGGATACTTTTAGAAGTATTAATGATAGAAATATATCAACTAAAATAGTGAAGAAAAATTTTGATTTGAGTATAGCCTCACTGAATGAAACAGGCAGTGATTATCAAGATTTTAATGGTACTGTTTGTATTCAAGTGAATAATATTACAAAAAAACTTCTTTTTAATGATGAAAATATCAGTAATGTTACTTTAAATATTCAAAAAGCTATCAAAGATACAAGAGTAAAAATATCATGGAAGAAGAATGTAGATGAAAACTGCCCTTTAAACAATGAGGACAATTCTACATTTTCTACAGATAACTTTGCCATAAGGCCTGATAGATTTTCCATAACTGCCCAATTTCCTTTTTATGCCGGAGATGATTTTAATATGACTTTTCAAGCCCTTGATGGAGATGATAAAAATACTACTGACTATAATGAAACAAAAGATATATCATTTGTCATTGAGTCAAATATCACAAAAGCAGGATGTTATCAGGGAAGTTTAAATGTAAACAGTTTTGCTTTTCAAAACGGTGTAGCAAAAGATATTAATGCCTCGTATTCAAATATTGGGGACATAAATATAACCATAAAAGAAAAAACTGGAAGCGAGTTTGCAAAAGTTGACAGTGATGATACAAATGATACTGCAAGATTGATAACTCCGGCTGTTACAACCATAAATGTAAAACCATATGATATAAATGTAACAAATGTTATATATCAAAATTCTACCGGTAAAAGTTGGCTCTATGATGCAAATGTCAGTGATATGAATGTAACCGTTAATGCTACTATAAAAGCTTTCGCAAAAGACAGTGCTATACCTTTACCTGATTTTAATGTAACTTGCTATGCAAAAGATGTAAATGTTTCATTTTTGTATGACACAAACTACAGTGATACAAATATATCATTAGATACTACTTCATTAGAGGGTAGCCTATACTATCTTGATATAAACAATTCATCCATTTTGATTTTTGCATCAGCATTTGTAAGCGGTGAAGCAAATGCATCTTATGCTTTCAATGTAAAAAGAGTATATAATAAGCCCTTAAATCCCGTAAAAACAGAGCTGAAAGATATAAATATCACAACAATCGGGATAAGCAAAAACCAAAACAGTGCTTCTCAAACCGGCAATATAAACAGTACTCAAAACAGTACATTTTACTATGGTAAAACTTATGTGCAGGATTTGGAAACTACCGAGCAAAACAGTTCAACAAGTTTTTTCATAGATGTTTACTGTAACGGCTGCCAAAACAGTGTCAACAGTTATTTTCAAGATACACTCAACTGGTACAGAAATGAGCTTGATATGGCGGTAACGAAAAAAACAGATATCGCTATTTTGCCAAAAGAGGGTTTTGCTCTCTCTTCACCAAATAAAAACAATATATCTGTTTCCAATATAACCGATGCCAACGGCGCAAAGATAAGTTTTGATATAGTAAATTCAAAAAATGAGTATGATACTGCTATTTTGCATGTAAAGATACCAAGATGGCTATGGTATAATGAGTATAAAGATTATAATGATTCAAACAGCAGCGACTGCTCAACTCATCCTTGCATCGGATATAAATTGTTGAAAAATACAAAAAATAGTATAAAAAGTGGAACTTTCAAAGGTTCTGATATCGGACACGAACAAAACAGGACTATAAAAAAAGTGGGTATAAAGGTTTATAGATAATGCTTAAAAAAAGAGGTTTTACACTTATTGAGCTTATCTTTTCGATGGTTATTATAGCTTTGGTTTTTACAGTTATTCCAAAGATAATATATGCATTCAACAAAAGTGATACATTTTCTGTGCGAGAAGATGCCCTTTTTAATGGGGTATCTTTGGCAAATATGATATCAAGACTTCCGTGGGATGAGAACAATACCGAACACAACGATATCCTAAAAACTGACTCTTCCAACCATAATTTTGACTGTAATACCACGACATACTATAGAGTAGGCGGCTTTATAGGTTCTAGAAACTGTGAAAACAATCTAAGTGCAAGCATTATCTCAAGTGATGGAGAAAGTGACCCTGCTTTTTTTAATGATTTTGATGACTTTAATGATATAAATATTACCGCAAAACTTGGGGGTGAAAACCTATATACTCTTTCAAACAGGGTAAATTATATCTCTGATGGCAGTGCAGTATTTGGTTATGATTATGCCAATAAAAGTGTTACGATAACTTTAAACAAGACAAGTGATAAAAACAGCTCTACAAACTTAAAGATATTAAATCTTGATGTTTACTACAGCGGCAAAAGAGGCAATACAAGAAAGATAGCAAATTTTTCTTATATATCGTCAAATATAGGACAAGTCTTGATAAAGAAAAGAAGTTGGTGAAAATGACAAAAAAAGCTTTTACTCTTATAGAAATGATAGTTGTCATAGTGGTTGCGGGGATACTTTCAGCCGGTACATTTATAGCTTTAAAAGAGATATATCTAAGGTCTTCCAAATCAAAAGCCATAAGTGAACTCTCACGAAATTCCGAATTGGTAAGCTCTCAGGTTGCATCTTTGCTGTATGATAGAGTTCCTTCTTCGGTCATAGGCTACAATACCGTATCGAAAAGTTATCAAAGTATATATGAGATAAATACTACTTACAATGTACTTGAGTGGATAGCTACCGCAAAAGAGTCGTTTGAGCATAGAGATTTTAGCGGATTTGTCGATATGAATGCTTCAAATCCTCTAACAGATACACTAAGTTCGCCCGATACCAGCATTTCAGCCATATCTCAAACTATACAAAAAAAGTTCGATACCACTCAAAATATATATGACAACAATCTTGTAGCACTTATCTTTGCCGGGTCATTTGACAGCGGCTCATTGGCTTTGACAAATGATTTTAACAACTCCTTTGGATGGCATGGAGGCAATTCATCTTTGATATATGATATAAACTCCTCATCAAACGGCAATAGTATAATTTTAAAATCCCATCCAAATGAAATATATGAAAAATACTACCTTGTGGACAGTGCCTATGCCATAGCAAGAGGAGAGGATTTAAACCGGACTTTGCTTGAAAGCAGTTGCCACTTTGACCTAAGTGTGATAAAACAGGATGATTTTAATAGAACAATGTTTCTGTTTTACAATTACAGACCATGGAACAAGGAAACATTTTGTGCAGATCCAAATATACTAAACAGTGAGTCAAGAGAAGGCAATGTAACTGTTCTTTCAACTGAGACAGAAGGCTTTGAGCTGAACTTGGTCAACAGTAACTTGCAATTTAGTCTAACTTTAAAAAGAGATATATCAAGTGATAAAAAACATTTCATTACCATATCAAAACAAAAGGTGATATTTTGAGAAAAGGTTTTGGTCTTATATATGCACTCTTTGTCATAGTTTTGATTGCAGGGCTCATAAGTCTTGCTTTGAGATATGCCAAGTCTTCTATAGTTAAAACGACCAATATATATGAAAAAGAGAGTGCAGAACTGTTTTTAAACAGTGCCGTGGAACTCTCCATGCTTGCTATAAGTGGCTATGAAAGAAGCAGTTCAAACGGGTGCCTTAAAGATATAAATATTACCTCCAAAGATCAAAGATTTAATGCATATGTGCATATCAAATGGTACTATCTCTTTGATGGCTCAAGTGATGCGGTATATTGCAACAATGACGGACTTACCCATCTGATAAGCACTAAAGACTCCCATGGGATGGCCATGTTTGAAGTTGAAGTTGATGAAAATGCTACTCATCCAAAAAACAGTACACCACTTAGAATAATAAGAAGGACTTTGCAAAGACCATGAAAAAAAGAGCTTTTACTATGATAGAACTTATTGTTGTTATTATCGTTATAGCTATACTTGCAGGAAGTGCCATATCCTTTTTCCCTGACAAGAAGCTAAACAATAGTGCGAACTATTTAAGTATGCAGATAAAAAGCAGGCAGGAAAATGCACTAAATTACGACCACTATAAATTTGGAGATATATTGTGGAAAAAAAGAGATAGCTCAAAAGAGTATAATTTGACCTGTATAGACTTAAATATCACAGGCCAAAGAGTGATGTACGGCAAAGCAACTTTGGATACTCAAGAGGAGCAAAAAAATATCCCGAAACACTTTTTTATAGATAAAAATATCAAAATCAATGTAGCGGGACTAAGTGATCAAAATCAAACGCTCTGTTTTGACAGTAGTGGCAGACCATACACTATGGAGCAAAAATTGCTTAAAAATATCATAGATATAAAAATGACATTGAAAAATAAAATAAAAGATATTATAGTATATCCTATATCAGGTTATGTTATAATAAGATGAAACTCTCATGTTTCAAAATATAAACAATAATAAAATCATGAGTGTTTCTCTTGCTGAAGGCAAAGCTTTAGTGATAGGGTACAGCGAAGCGAAACTCCGCAACGAAGTGAGGACCATTGGAAAGGAACTTTGTTTCTTGAAAAGGAGATAGTTAGATGAAATTTAAATTGAGGTAAAAATGTCCGCAAAAGAAGCTATAGTATATATAGATCCCTTTTCTAAAGTTATCCTTAAAACTGGAAAAAACAGTTTTGAGCCGATATCAAATATCAAAAAATTCTTTATAGGCTCTAGAGTAGGATATGAAGAGATTGTAACTTACAGCTTTAAAGTTCACAAAAGTATATCCAAAGAGGATTTGGACCTACAGGTTGAGCTTAAAATGTATGAAGATGCAGGTCTTAAGACAGATAGAAAGTATAAGATTGATTATATAAAAAAAGAGCTTGATTATGAAGAGTCATATATCATAGAGGTTTTTGCTCTTGATATTGAAACAACAAAAGAGAGTTTGGCTTATCTTTTTTCCAAAACGAACAGACTTGATTTTTTAGCACTTCCAAATCTTATCTTTGAAACACTTTATGCCAATAAAATTTTATCACCCCAAAAAGATATATTTGTATATTTTGGAGAAAAAGAGTCATTTTTGTCTATCTATAAAGAGGGAAAATACCTGTCTTCATCTTCGTTAAATACTCTTGAGGAGATTGCCAAAGAGGTTGGAAATGCAGTCTCTTTGGAGTTAAATGTCGATACCTTGAG
>JALVWW010000202.1 GCA_027023175.1 Campylobacterales bacterium | reverse complement strand
AAGTTTCAAATGAAGAAACAGGTGATATTGATTTGACTCCTTTGAAAGAGGCAAAAAAAGTTAAAACTGTTTTTAAAACCAAAGGTAGAGGTTTTAGCGGTGTAATGAAAAGATGGAATTTTGCAGGTGGTCCGGGAGGTCACGGCTCAAGATTTCACAGAGCTCCGGGATCTATCGGAAACTGCGAGTGGCCAGGTCGTGTTCAAAAAGGCAGAAAAATGCCAGGACAATACGGAAATACTCAAGTAACAGTTAAAAATGAAGTAATAGAGTTTGATGAAGAAAACGGTATCTTGGTTTTAAAAGGTGCTATAAGCGGATCAAACGGAAGAGTTGGGAAGATAAGGATAATTAAATGAGTAAAGCCATTATATTAAATGAAAAATTAGAAAGAGCAGATGAGTTAAATCTTCCTGAGAGTTTTAAGGAAATAAGCTCAAACAACCTTTATCTATATGTTAAGTCTTACTTGGCGAGCCTTAGAGCAAACACTGCTGTAACAAAAGGTAAAGGCGAAGTAAGAGGCGGTGGTAAAAAACCTTGGAGTCAAAAAGGAAGAGGCGGTGCCAGAGCCGGATCTAACAGAAGTCCTATATGGGTAGGCGGCGGTGTAGCACACGGTCCTAAAAATAATAGAAACTATTTTCAAAAAGTTAATAAAAAACAAAAAAGATTGGCTTTGGAGTATGCTTTACAGGAAAAAGCTGAAAATGGAGCTCTTTTTGTAGTTGATTCAATCAGTGTTGAATCAGGTAAAACCAAAGATGCTGCAAAAATACTTAAGACTTTGGGTCTTAGAGATGCATTGGTTGTTAAAGAGTTGATAGATGAAAAGAGTTTTTATGCATTTAGAAATTTAAGCAATGCTTATTTGGTTGAGCCAAATGAGTTAAACGCTTATATAGTAACAGCATTTCACGCACTTGTGATAGAAAAAGCTGTTTTAGAAAATTTGATAAAAGAGGGCTAATCGATGGCAGATATTACTGATATAAAAGCAATACTATATACAGAAAAGAGTTTGGGCCTTCAAGAAGACGGAGTTGTTGTTATACAAACAAGTCCGAAAATGACAAAAAATTCACTAAAAGAAGTTTTGAAAAATTACTTTGGATTTGTTCCGTTGAAAGTTAATTCTATGAGAGTAAACGGTAAAGTGAAAAGATTTAGAGGTCTTGAAGGAAAAAGAGCTGATTATAAAAAATTCTATGTAAAGCTACCTGAAGGTGCTGCCATAGAAAGTATGGAGGTATAAGATGGCGATTAAAACATATAAACCATATACTCCTAGTAGAAGATATATGACAGGCCTTGACAGTAGCGATATAACAGCCAAGCCAAGTGTCCCTAAACTTCTTAAGAGATTAAAACCGGGTACCGGAAGAAACAATAACGGAAGAATTACATCAAGACATAAAGAAGCGGGTGTAAAAAAGCTGTACAGAATCATTGACTTCAAAAGAAGAAAATTTGGAGTTCCGGGAACTGTAGCTTCAATAGAATACGATCCGTATAGGAACTGCAGAATTGCACTTATAAACTATAAAGACGGTGATAAAAGATATATTATTCAGCCATCAGGTTTAAAAGTGGGTGATGAAGTCCAAGCTGCCGAGAGCGGTCTTGATATAAAACCCGGAAATGCAATGAAGCTCAAAAACATACCGGTTGGTACTATTATCCATAACATTGAACTTAAAATCGGCAAAGGCGCTCAGATAGCAAGAAGTGCCGGCGGATATGCTCAACTTATGGGTAAAGAGGAAAAGTATGTAATTCTTAGACTTCCAAGCGGAGAGATGAGACAAGTACTAGGTGAATGTATGGCTACTATCGGCGTAGTAGGTAATGAAGACTGGGCAAATGTGGTCATAGGAAAAGCAGGTAGAAACAGACACAGAGGTATCAGACCTCAGACCAGAGGTAGTGCTATGAACCCTATCGATCACCCACACGGTGGTGGTGAAGGTAAAACAAACTCAGGTCGTCATCCGGTTACTCCTTGGGGTAAACCAACAAAAGGTTTCAAAACAAGGAAGAAAAAAGCCAGTGATAAGCTTATAATTTCAAGAAGAAAAGGAAAATAGATGGCAAGAAGTCTAAAAAAAGGTCCTTTTGTCGATGATCATTTGATGAAAAAAGTTATAAAATCAAAAGAAACAAAAGATAATAAACCTATAAAAACATGGTCA
>JALVWW010000201.1 GCA_027023175.1 Campylobacterales bacterium | reverse complement strand
TACATCTTATCCTTGGCCTGTATCCCCATAAGTCTAAGACCTACTCTTATGCTAAGAGATGAAAGAGCAAAGACTTTTAAAAGCTTCTCTTCATCTTTTGAGCCTATTACCTTTTGTTCATTGTATGTTTTATGAAGAAATGATGCAAGGTTTTTAAGATATTCACTCAATTTCTGCAAAGCTCTTTGGGCAAAAGCATCTTCCAAAACTTCAGGTAGTAAAAGTGCATAAAATAGTAGATTTTTTACATTTTCACTCAAATTTTCCAACTTCACATCAACAATATCTTCTACTTTTTTTCCACTCTTTTGAAAAAGCTGGTTTACTCTTGCATGGGCATAGTTGATATAGTATATCGGATTTGAACTGTCATTTGCTTTTAGAGCTTCTACATCAAATTCAAGATGGGTATCACTTTTTTTGGTAAGAAAAACAAATCTCAAAGCATCGCTTCCAATCTCTTTTACAATATCACTCATAAGTATAAAATTGCCCGCTCTTTTACTCATCTTGTATGGCTCACCACCTTTTAAAAGTGAAACCATTTGAGAGAGTATCACTTCAAGTCTGTTTTCGTCATATCCCAAAAATTTCACGGCAGCTTTTACTCTTGCAATATATCCGTGATGATCTGCGCCCCATATATTGATATACCTGTCATATCCTCTTTCAAACTTGTCATTGTGATATATAATATCACCTGCTAGATAAGTTGCTCTTCCGTCTTCTCTTACTACAACTCTGTCTTTTTCATCACCAAATTCGCTAGATCTCAGCCACCATTTGCCATCTTTTTCATATAGTGCGCCATTGTTTTTAAGCTTTTCAAAAACTTCATCCCATCTTTTGTATAACTCTTTTTCACTTACAAAGTTATCAAACTCTATGCCACACTCTTTAAGGTTTGACTTGATAAGTTCAAGCATTTTATCTTTTGCCCAGGATGAAAGTTTGTCAATGCCACTTTCATCTTCAAATATATCTTTGCCGAAAAACTCTTTTGCCTGGGATGCAAGCTCACTGATATATTCACCCTTGTAATATTCATCTGGCCATTTAACTTCATAGTTGGTAAACTGCTCTCTTCCGCTGAGATAAACTGAAAGTCCCAAAAGATATATTTGATTGCCGGCATCATTGACATAGTATTCAGTCTCTATTTTATAGCCCAAATGCTTGGCAATCCTGTAAAGGGTATCACCAAATACAGCTCCTCTTGCATGTCCTATATGAAGAGGACCTGTCGGGTTGGCACTGACATATTCCAAAAGTATGCTTTCATCTTTTTTGGCTTTGGCAAATTTATCTTCATTTTTGAGTGCCCATGAGGCTTCATTGTCCAAAAAAGCTTCGCTGAGCTTAAAATTGATATATCCTTTAAGAGGCTGAGCACTGCAAAATATCTCTTTGGATTCTAATTTTTTACTTAACTCTTCTGCAATGATAAGCGGTGATTTTCTAAGAGTTTTTGCAAGAGAAAAGGCTACAGGAGTAGAAAAGTGACCGAAACTGATATCTTTTGGTTTTTCTATGATAAAATCAACATCAATCTCTTCTTTTAAAGCTTGATAAACTTTTTTTTTCAAAATAAAAACCTATGCTTTGTCTGTTTCGTTGACACTCTCTTTGTGAGTCTCTTTTTCTTTCTCTTCTATTTTTTCACTACTGCTGGATACCTCTTCCTCTTCTTCTTTAACGGCTTTTTTAAAGTCTTTTATACCTTTTCCAAGACCCTTTGCAAGGTCAGGTATCTTTTTTGCTCCAAAAAGTATGATAACTATCGCTAGTATAATGAGTAATTCTTGTGTTCCAAAACCCATAAATTTCTCCTTTAAAATTTTGTTGTATTATACAGATAAAAAACTTAATTTATATCCAAATGTGACCACTCTTTTATAAAATTATCAAGATTTATGCTTGAAGTTTTTGTTTTTGCAGCCTTTGCAATGTTTAGAAGCTCTTTTTTTGCATTCTCTAAAATATCATTTACTATAAAATAATCATACTCATGTGCAAGCTTAAGTTCATCATAGGCATTTTGAACTCTTTTTTCAATAGCCTCTTGAGAATCGGTTGCTCTTTTTAAGAGTCTATTTTTTAACTCCTGAGCAGTCGGTGTGGTAACAAATACAGAAGTTATCAGCTTTCCTATTTTTTCTCTAGCTTGTAAAAAGCCCTGTACATCGATATCGA
>JALVWW010000200.1 GCA_027023175.1 Campylobacterales bacterium | reverse complement strand
TTGCAATGGCCCAAAGAGAGATAGGATTGGCTTTGGGTGAACCCCCAACTTCAAAAGGGTATCCTCCTTCTGTGCTTTCGCTTTTGCCTCAGCTTATGGAAAGAGCCGGAAAAGAGGAGGGCAAGGGCTCGATAACTGCTTTTTTTACGGTTTTGGTTGAGGGCGATGACCTAAGTGACCCTATAGCCGACCAAAGCAGAAGCATACTTGACGGACATATTGTGCTAAGCAGAGAGATGACTGACTTTGGTATATATCCTCCCATTGATATACTTAAAAGTGCTTCAAGAGTAATGAGTGATATAGTTGATGAAAGACATAAATTTGCTGCTATAACATTTAAAAAACTCTACTCACTTTTGAAGGAAAATGAAGTGCTTATAAGAATTGGCGCATATCAAAAAGGAACTGATAAAGAGTTGGATTTTGCCATAGATAAAAAAAGAAGTATGGAAGAGTTTTTGAAGCAGTCACCAAATGAACATATAGAGTTCGAGAAGATGCAAGAGATGCTTGCAGGTATAGTTGAAAGACGCAGGAGTGACAGAGAGGGATAGTTTTTAAAAGATGAGTAAAATTTAAGTTCTTTTTAAAGCAAAGTGTCGTAATATTCAAAAATTAATTAGGACAAAATATATCTTAATTAAAATGATAATCAATATAAATGAGGAAAATATATGAGAGTCTATCTTGACAATAATGCAACAACCATAGTAGATCCGACAGTAAAAGAGTTGATGGATCCGTTTTTTTGCCAAATGTATGGCAATCCAAACTCTCTGCACCAGTTTGGAAGCGAAACCCATCCGGCTCTCAGAGTTGCTATGGATCAGCTCTATAAAGGTATAAATGCAAGTGACAATGACGATATCATCGTAACTTCATGTGCAACTGAGAGTAACAACTGGGTACTCAAAGGCATCTATTTTGACAAGATAAAAAACGGTGATAAAGACCATATCATAACAAGTTCAGTTGAACATCCCTCTATTATAGCGGCTTGTAAGTTTCTTGAAAGTCAGGGTGTCAGAGTGACATATCTTCCTGTAAATTCAGAGGGTGTTATAGAGACAGAAGATTTAAAAAATGCAATAGATGATAAAACCGCACTTGTATCCATCATGTGGGCAAACAATGAAACAGGTATGGTTTTTCCCGTCAAAGAGATAGCCGAAATTTGTAAAGAAAATGGAGTTTTGTTTCATAGTGACGGTGTTCAGGCCATCGGAAAGATAAAAGTAGATGTTCAGGAAGTCGGAGTAGATTTTTTAAGTTTTTCAGCTCATAAGTTTCACGGACCAAAAGGTGTCGGAGGTCTCTACATAAAAAATTCTAGTGAGCTTACCCCACTACTTCACGGCGGAGAGCATATGGGTGGAAGAAGAAGCGGTACATTAAATGTGGCAGGCATTGTCGGCATGGGAAAAGCTATGGAATTGGCTGATAGGTATATGGATTATGAGTATAAAGAGGTTAGAAGACTAAGAGACAAGCTTGAAGATGCTATTTTAAAGATACCGGATACTTTTGTAGTAGGTAAAAAAGAGCATCGGGTTCCAAATACTATACTTGTAAGCATCAAAGGAGTAGAGGGTGAAGGGATGCTTTGGGATTTAAACCGTTACGGTATAGCTGCAAGTACAGGAAGTGCATGTGCAAGTGAAGACCTCGAATCAAACCCTGTTATGGAAGCCATAGGAGCCGAAGCGGACCTTGCCCATACGGCTTTGAGGCTTAGCCTTAGCAGGTTTACCACCGAAGAAGAGATAGATTATGCGATAGAGCATATAAAGCAGGCTGTTGAAAGATTGAGGGCGATATCAAGTACTTACTCTTATGCACCGAAAGATCATAAAAGCGGACTGTAATACAGGTATAAAAAAGAAAACAACAAGGATAAAAAAATGGCAAAAAATGACTTAATCAGCGGAAGTATATGGGAAGAGTATTCTCAAACTGTACAAGAGAGAATGAACAATCCAAAAAATATGGGTGAAATTACCGAAGAGGAAGCAAAGAAGTTGGGCGGTGAACTTGTAGTGGCCGACTTTGGAGCTGAGAGTTGTGGTGATGCGGTAAGACTTTACTGGGTGGTTGATCCCAAAACCGATAAAATAATAGAAGCGAAGTTTAAAAGTTTTGGATGCGGAACTGCGATAGCAAGTAGTGATACTATGGTAGAACTTTGTAAAG
>JALVWW010000199.1:2011-2202 GCA_027023175.1 Campylobacterales bacterium | reverse complement strand
AAAGTGCGCATTTATCGCTGAGTGTGAAGTATAGCACAATCTATTCACTTTTGTTTCCTTGCATTTTTTTTATAATTATCCTAAAAAGTGCACCCTCTTTGTAATTTTCAACTTCAAGCACTCCCTTGCAGTGGTCTTCTACAATGATTTTGCTCATATAAAGACCCAAACCTGTTCCATCTTTTTTTGTT
>JALVWW010000199.1:0-2001 GCA_027023175.1 Campylobacterales bacterium | reverse complement strand
ACTCATTGGCATATGATACAAATGAACTATGAGAGTTTAGCTCGGTTATAACCTTTATCTTTTTATCATCCAGGGAGGGTTGGACTATATCAAGGCCTGCTTCTATTATCATATCAAAATCAACACTCTCTTGTTTTTTGTCAGCTTTAAAAAAGTTTCTAAAATCCTCTATGGTGTTGCTTAAATGTTTTGAAAAGTCTGTAATCTTTTGAGAGAGTTCTAATGCAGTAGAACCATCCAGCTTATTTAACTTTGCTTTTAAAAATATCGTACTGCTTGTTGAACTGATAGCCGCCAAAGGCTGACGCCACTGATGAGCTATCATACTTATCATTTCTCCCATTTGAGCAAGGCGGGACTGTTGTAAAAGCTGCTTGTCTTTATATCTGCTTTTTTTAATCTCTTTTTTTATTCTCTCTTCAAGTGTTTTATTTAATTCTTCAAGTTTTTTGGTATCGGTTATATCCATTCTGACAGAAGAGTATCCTATCTTTTTATTAAATATATTAAATACGGGAGATATTACAACCTTCACCCAGTAAAAACCTCCGTTTTTCTTTTTATTTTTAATTATACCGTGCCACTCAACATCTTCAAGAAGAGTTTTCCACATATCTACGTATATCTCTTTGGACATGTCAGGATGCCTGAGAATTCTGTGTGTTGAGCCTGTAAGTTCATTTTTGGAATATTCAGAAATTTTACAAAAGGCTTCACTTGCATTTATGATAACTCCATTTAAATCTGTTGTAGATGTTATAACATATCTGTCTATAATATTTTGGAGTCTGCTTTCGCTATATATCAAATAAAATAGTACAAAAATTATAGTTATAAAAATTATGATTGCGAGCAGATTCAATAAAATCACCGTATATAAAGCAATCCGGTTGTTATCAATAGTTTTATTTATCTGCTCTATTATATGTTTTGAAATATGTTCATCAAAGCTTTTTAAGCTGTTTATTTTTTTGGTAATTTCATCAAACCATTTATTGATGTTTATCATTTTGATATCTTTTTCTCTACCACTTAAGATAGTATATCGACAAGAAGAGAGAGAGATAAAATATTTTTTTTGTTTGAATTTGTTAAAATCTTTTAATAAACTACTATCTGCATATTTTAGAAAAAATGATTTGAAAAGCTTTTCTTTTGCTATTATATAGCTATATTTTATTATATTTTTTTGACTTAAACCTTTTATGGATACTATCTCTGTACCTATTGCTCTTTCTATTCCTATATTTTCAATATAAAATAAAAAATGACTGTAAGCAGCAATATTTTGGGTTATTGTAGAAATATTTGAAGTCTTGCTTATTTGTATCAAAATATCCAAAAATATTTCATTGTTTTTAGAGTAAACTTCCAAAACATTATCACTGTCCACAACAAACTTGTCAACTCCATCTCTTATGGCGACAACATTATCATAATACTTTAAAGCTTTTATCAGAGAATCTTTCACCTCTTTAAAAAATTCTTTTTTATGTATAAAATTTTTAAGACTCTTGTATGCAACATCACTTTTTTCCCTTTGTGATAAAAGCTTTTTTTGAAATCCAACTCCCGAGGTTGCTATAAATCCGATACTAAGTCCTCTCTCAGTTTGTACTTCATGTACAAACTGTGAAATCTTTTTTGTCAGTAAAATTTCATTACGCAAAACCAGTAATTCCCCGGTTTTTTTATACTTGGTGTTTATGATATAAAAACTCATAGCAACAAAAAGTAAAAATATTATAAAAACAGGTAAAAAAAACTTTATCTTTTTTAAATTCATAAAATTGCATCCATGCTATATAATTTTAGGTACTTTTATCCTAAAAAGTGCACCCTCTTTGTAATTTTCAACTTCAAGCACTCCCTTGCAGTGGTCTTCTACAATGATTTTGCTCATATAAAGACCCAAACCTGTTCCATCTTTTTTTGTTTTTGTTGAAAAATAGGGATCAAATATCTTTGGCATTATCTTTTTTGGTATTCCACCGGCATTAT
>JALVWW010000198.1 GCA_027023175.1 Campylobacterales bacterium | reverse complement strand
TAAACTACTTACAGGCACTAAATATATATGGCTAAAAAATCACAACAACCTTACCCAAAAACAGAAGCAGACTCTAGAATCTTTTACTATGTCAAATATGAATCTTAAAACAATGAGAGCCTACAACGGACATTCCCACCCCAACTTCCAAGATACTCCCTAAATACCGTTATCTTCTTTAAAAAAGAGAGCTTTTTAGTGCTTACATCTTGAAGGGAATTTTAATTTCATTATCTCAAATAACTTTTTAACTCCTCTACTATTGATTTCTGGAATTGTTTCAAATGTATAATCTCCTACTATGTTTTTTACTGTTTTTATACTACTTAACTCACAAAGTGTAGATTTAAAATCAATTTCTGCTTTTTTTGTAAACTCTTTTAACTGATAAACAATATTGTATGCCAACATAGATAAAAAGATATGCCCCTTTATTCTATTGTCTGTTTTTAAGTATAAAGGTCTTATTTCTAAAAACTCTGTTTTTAAAGTTTTAAAAGCATTCTCCACTTTTATTAACTCTTTATAAGCTTTATGTATCTGCTCTTTGGTTTGGGTATTTGTTATTGATGTTTTAATAACATAACATCCATCAAGTTTTTCTATCTCTTCTTTTGCTTCTTTATCAATTACTATATCGGCACTCTTTATAAGCTCTTTTGTTTTTATCTCTTTTTGGTTGCTTCTTTTATTAAAAACCTCTATCTCTTTCTCTTCATACTTAAAAGATAAAGATATAAACTTTTCCAATTTAAGCTTTTTTAAAAAACTATTAACCCTATTTTCAATAGTCTCTTTTTTAGCTTTATAATGGGTATTATAATACTCTTTTTGTTCATTAAGATACTCTTGTAATCTTTTTATCTTATCTTCTCTGTTTTGTCTTATCTCTTCTTGTCTTGTTGGGTTTAATCTTAAAATGTATCTTGTATCATTTTCTACAAACTCTTTTAAATTCTCATCAAATAGAGTGCAATCCATTTTAGAATCTTTATTGTTGCACATAGCTCTTATTGAATCTTTACTAATTGAAGTGATATAATCATACCCCATTGATTTAACTGTTTGAATATCTTTTGATTTAATCATTCCACCATCACCGACAATAGTGATATTTTCCAAATTAAATCTTCTCTTTGCAATTTCTAAATGTTTTGCAAATGTTTTTATATCATTTGTATTGCCAGGATATACATTTACACTTAAAGCTCTTCCCTCTTCATCGGTTAATAATCCTATAACAATCTGTTTTTTACCCTTTTTCTTATCTCTGTTATAGCCATACTCTACAAGAAGGCTATCTTTATATTCTCCTTCTACATAAGAGCTTGTAACATCATAATATAATCTTTTTGGTTTGTTTTGTTTATAATTTAACTTAAATAGTTTATCTTCTATTGTTTGCTGATTTTCATAAAGGTAATCTAAACCTTTATAGATGGTTTTATCATTTAAAGATTCAAACTCATCTTTGCTAAATCCTGCTAAATCTCCAATCTTATCAACTCTTTTTATCCAATGAAGAGCTTGCAGTCTGCTAGATTGTATTGCAACTCTTGCAGCTATTAAACATAAAGCTGTCTTTGCTTCAAAACTATCTTTAAACAGTTTTAACATATTTAAAAGCTTCATAATATAAACAGTTACAAAACTTAAACCTATATATTTTCCTTGCTCTTGAACGGTAGATACCACTTTAGCAGTTTTAGTATTTAAAGCAGCTTTTAAAGCATCAACTTGCTCTTTTGGAAGTTTAGTTAAATTAGCAATAGTTCTAGTTTTAACTTTACCATTATCATCTCTATAACTCTCTCTTAATAAAACCTGCTCATGGTAGTAATCTTTATATTTTTTTCTTGTAACAGTAATATACATAACTCTTCCGTGTGGTTAATATTATATTATTATAGCAAAATAAACTCAATTAAAACTTAATATTCCGTGACTACAAAACTGACATAAATGCTACAAATAACCATCTGCTGGGTGTTTGTGGGGGATGAGAGTGGGAATGTTCGTTGAAAATAAGACAAAACACAACACAGAGATACACAGAGCAAGATTAATTGTAGATAAAAATGGAATTAAAAGAGTAGAGATTACAAAATCAGAAGAGAAGATCTTCCCCGAAGAGTATTTAGCAAAAAAGCGAGCATGGTCATCTTTTAAGAAATCGGGGCTTATTAAAAAAGCTTCTACTGTAGA
>JALVWW010000197.1 GCA_027023175.1 Campylobacterales bacterium | reverse complement strand
GCATATATCGATAAAATGGAAATATTAGTAAGTTCAGGGTCTAAAAATTCTCCATAATATCTAAATTTTATATCATTTTGTAAAAAATTTGATTTGTTATCAGCAAATATAGGTTGTTTGTACTCCTTTGAGCCATAAGCATACGATAAGCCAAAAGAGTAGTTTGCATCTTTTTTATAAATTGCTCCTATATCATAGGCAAAACCTTTTTTAGATTGATTATTGTATTCTCCGTTATTAATTCCCGTATCGATCCAATACCTTATCCTGTCTTGTCTGTTTATGTATCTATCACCAAATAAACGCACTCCTAACCAATGCATATCTTTTTTGTTTGAGAGAAGGTCAGTTTTTTCTTTAAGACCAAACAGGCTTAAATGATTGAGATAGTGCCACTCATCATCAAAATGTGCCATTATAAATTTAGTATGTTTTAGATTTGTTTCAAGTGAGGTATCATCTGAAAAAAGTGTAGAATTGTTTAGCCTGCCTCCTGCGTAGATTTCATATCGGTAAAGATCATGAAGGTTGAAGATACCCACCACATCCATAGGCTTGTCAATCCACCATGACCTTTTATCTAAAAGCTGTTTTCTTCCTATTAAGTAGTTTAGTCTGTTGTCAAAAAGTCCGTAACTTTGCAAATAAAGCTCTTTGATATCCAAATCAATTGAACTGCTTGTTGCATTGTTTTTATGTTTTCTGTATAAAATTACTCTGTCATCAGTATAAAACTTCCAGTTATCGGTAAAATACCCATACTGTAAACCTATTTTTGCATTTTCATAATCTCCTCTAAGGCGATTTGAATTTATCGGTTGCTGCCCAAGTATATATGTAAAATTTCCATTTAAATAAAAACGAATAAATGATGTTGAACGGGTATTGTTTGTTTCATTGTTTTCTTTGTAAGGGTTTGTTTCTTTTGGAAATGCAATAATTGGCTTAATATTTAGCTTGAGAGATTTTTCTATGGTTGTTTTGTCAACTTCCCATGAATAGTGCTTATCGCTGCACTGTTTGCAAGAAAAATTTTTACAATTTTTTCGACAAGGAGTCAGCATAGAAAGATTATTGTACTGTATCTTTGTTTTCTTTTTGTGAAAACTGTTTTGGCAATTGACAATAAAAGCATCTTTGTACTCTTTTTTTACATTTACAAGTGCTCTTTTACTATCATTTATAATATCAAAAGGTCCAAGTTTCAAGACTTCATATTTTTTTTGCTTTTCGATAATTGCTCTATCTTTAAATATGGTTTGAAATTTTTCTTTTTGAAAAAGAGGAATTTTTACAGCACTGTATGCGATTATACATGTCTTGGAAAACAGTGCAGAAGTTATTAGTAGAGAAATTATCAATACTCTTTTCATTTCCTGCCTTGTATATTTAAAATATTCAGGATTTGTTTAAAACCAAGTTTTTTATTTCTATGTCTGTTTATCAGTGATAAATAGTGTTCAAAAAGAGGTTTGTATTTGTAGATATTTTTTTGTAAGTCATTTTCCAGTATATTGTTTGTTTCTTTTTGCAAGTATTTATTTTTTATCAAATATCTTTTGCATAACCTGTCTTGTCTCATTTTGTTTAGTTTGTATTTAATAAAGTGATAATATCTTAGTTTGGGACCGTTTTTTTCTTTGTAAATCTCTTGCATTTTATTGAAAATATTTGGTGGCATCAGTGAAAAGTTTTTATTTAAAATGTTAAAATATTCCAAGATATCTTTTGCATCGCTTTTCTTATATTTGTAGATAAATATATCTATATATGATTTGATAACTTTTTTTGAATAATTTGACAAACGACAGTCAACCTTACTTTTTTTGTCTTCATTGTCAAAAATCTCACCTTTTTTCATTCTGTTTTTAGCCATTTTAAAGGCTTCTTGGATATTTTGTCCGTTTATCGCTAAAACATATTTTATTTCACTCACAGATAGTATGGCATCTTTGTTTTGCATGATGGCTGATTCGACAATATAACTTAAATACTTAATAAAATTTTTTCTATTTTTATTTGATTTCAACTTGTAAAAAGCATAAGCCTCAAGAGCTTTTGCAACAAGATTTGATGCCTCTCTTTTTAACTCATTTTTTACCAGATTGTGTAGGTTTAAAAGTCTGTAAATTTCTGCCAAGCTTAAACCTCCGGTATCATTATAGTATGACAAATCAGAAAAAATATCATAAAAAGTATCTCTTACTTTAAGTTCATCTATGCTTATGGCGTGAAATCTGTTTCCTATTCCATACAATTTGAAGTTGTAATTGTTATTTATAATTTTATCGGTAAATAGTGATAAATTGCCTCCAAATAAATTAATATCTTTTTTATTAAAATAGTTGTTATAAAATTTTATAGCAGCCCTGTTTTTTACAGTAATTTGGTTGAAGTAATTATTTTTTATACTATTTTTGGTGACAATACAAGATGTAGCTTTGTGATAAGGGTCTCTTTTGAAGTCACGATAAATGGTGTCATCTATATTTTTACTCATCACTTCGATACCGTTTTTTCCGTTTTTAAAAATTTTATTGTTTTTAATAAGCATGTTAAGAGAGTTTCTGATAATTATCCCATCTATTAAATTATACGCTGCGATATTTTTGTCTATTATGTTATTGTCACTTTCTTGAAATGATATACCCGAATAACCGTTGGCAAACGCCAGATTGTCATAAACAGTGTTATATAGGGACATTCTATCAAGCATAATTCCGTTGGAGTGATTTTTGATAGATATATTTTGTGCTATGAGTGTCTTTGTGACTCCTCTGGAGATTATCACTCCATGTGCATGACGGGCACTACTTAAAAGATTTCTTGCTATTAAAAGATTGTTTGAATAATCATGCGGGTCAATATTGTAAATAACATTATCATGAATGTAATTTCCTACAATATTTATATTTTTTGCATTTGCACTATAAAATCCCATCATAGAATCATATATTTCATTTCCTACATAGGTGCCTTCAGGTTTTTTTTCTCTTAAAAAATTTAAAATATTGGAGACATGCAATATGGATGAGGGTAGCTGTGCAAGAGAAATGCCAAAAGTTGATACACCGTCATGAAAACCAAGCCCTTTAAAAGTTGAATTTAAAAAGAGAGTATAAGAGTTTGAAAGCCCCAAGAAATACGGTCTTGGCGTTTGCCTGCCTATTAGTAGGATTTCTTCCTCTTCTATTTTTTCTCTTTTTGCATAGCTTTTAGTTTTTGGATTGTAGGCTATAAAGCTTGAATTGTTGACATAGAGGTTGCCATGATACATAACAAATATAGGTTTTGGCTTGCTTTCAAGTAAAACTTTTGAATTTTGTATCACTAAAGATGCACTTTTTGCGATATATATCGGTGCTTTTATCAAAAATTTGTTTTTAGATACTTTTTTAATTAAATCCGGAAGTTTTTTATAAATATCATCCAATGTATAAATACCGCTATATAACACTATTATTTTTTTTGATAAATGATATTTTTTGTAATACTTGTAGTAGGCAAATATATTGGGTATGGGAAGTAAAGATATACTATCTATATTTTTTGTTTCTATGCCGTTCCCATAAAAGTGTTTTGGAATTTTTTTGGTAAGTTTTTTTGGTGTCAAATCATCAAGCTTTGATAAAAACTCTTTTTTATATTTTGTAAGTTTTTTTTGGGTATTTTTAATAAAATAAGGAAAAATAATAAAATTTGTATATTGCATAGGAGTAATTTTTACAATCTTTTCATCTTTAAAATGAAAGCCCACTCTTCTTAAAAAGCTATATCTATTGTATGCCTCTTTTTTGGTTTTGTAGCACCCTATATAGGCTTTGTCCCCAAAAAATTTCAAAGGAAGCTCTATCAATGTACAAGTTTTTTGTGAAAATATGTTATAAGGGTATATCGGTGTAAACAACCCGGCTTCTGTTTTGATAGAGTAGCAACTGTTTTTTGCCAAAGCAAAATCAAAAAACAGAAGTAAAGAAATTATTAGTATTTTTCTCATTGATAAAACCAAGTTTATTAATAAAAGTATCCAGTTTTACATATACACTGCTTCCAATAAATTTTTTATCAATTTTTTGCAGTGGCATAATGATGACATTGATAAAATTTCTCGGATTTGTGTACACATTATCGCTAGGCTTGCTTTTTATGATACTTACTTCTTCAGGATAAAGGACTTTGACAATTTTTCCATAATAGATATTTGAGTTAAAAATTATTTTAACTATATAGCCTGTTTTAATTTTTTTGGTTTCTTTGGAATAAAATGTTGCATGGATATATTGAGTTGCGTTCAAGTCAATTATAGACATTATAGGTTCACCTGTATCTGCAAATTCGCTATTTTTTAAATAAATTTTAAATATTTTACCGTCAATGGGGGACATTATACGACTTAAGCCTCCTCCTACAAGATAGGCAATGGCTACGATTTCACCATTTGAAATATTTTGGTCTATTTGATAATTTTTTTGAAATTTTATAAAAGAGGGATAAGGAGAGCGCAAAGTGGTGATATTGCTGTCAACATATCCGTTGACACTTTCTACAATAAATACTTTTTTGTATAGAATGTATGATAAAAATATTATAATAACCGCAAGAGTCATAAAAATAAGAAAAAGTATCAATTTTGCTTTCTTTTTTTCGATTTCATCTATTTTTTTCTTTTTTGGATACATTTGTATTTTGGTAACAGCGGTTATAATATCATCTTGCGTAAGAATATCACCGTTTATATAAGCGGTTATTATTTGGTTGAGTATTGCCATTTGTTGTGGTGTAAGGTCAGTAAAGCGGCATCCTATATAATTCTCTTTTTTATATAAACACTCTATTTTTAAATTGTCGATTATTGTTTCGAACTGGTCAAATTTGAAAATCATTTTAGCGGTTGTATGCTTTTTGATATACTCTTCAGGCAAGTCAACAACAGAACATCCCGTCAAAGACCAATCTCTTAGCTTATATATTTTTCCGTCTATTTCCATCTTTGCAGGGATTTTAAATCTAGCATTTTGGCGTGTTATTTCTGCTTCATGTACAATTTGCGGAGAAAATTTTTCTACAGTATTATCAGCAGATTCTGTTTTTTCAGGCATACTCACTCCTTTTAAATGATAATATCAAAAAATGACCATATTTCATCAAATGTAATATTTTGAACTAAAACATTTACAACAATAATAAAAAATAAAAATTTAACTATCGTCAATGTATCCCCGGCAGTTTTTCTATACCATTGAACAAATCTGTCTTCTGTTTTAAGTTTTGTTTTTTGTCTCGTCCAGGATTGTTTATATAAATGATTCCATATATATATTTTAACAAAAGAGCCGACTATTTGGTTGTAATATAAAAAAAATGGCCAAGAGGGTAAGATCTCCTCTCTTGAAAGTCTGTATGCGTATGTCATAAGGAGTCTGCTAAAAAGTACCCACCATATATATGCATAAAAGATTTCTGCTCCCCAGTTTAAAGAACCGAACAGTGCGATAAAAAGCCCGTAAGGAGCGGTCCACATTGTTACTCTTTGATCTATCAGTCCATACCACGGATACCAGTTAAATGTCTTTGGAGAGAGCTTAAGTGCTCTTGTGTTGGTTCTGTATTGGTTGCCAAACCATCTGTGCATTAATATAATGGAGCCTTTAAAATAGTTTCTGTCAGGGATTTCTTCAACGGTATAAACAACCACATCAGGGATATAAAGCATATCCCACCCCTCTTTGACAACATCAAACCAACTCGACTTGTCATCTCCTGTTAAAAACTTAAACTTACCGAGTATGGGATGATTGATGTGGTCATTTTGCACAGTTTCAATAAAATCTTTTGAAGCAACTATATTTGCTCTTATCATAGACATTCTTCCTGTAAGTGTCAAAACACGATTGGAAAGAGCCATGGAGCTCATAGAGATATTACGCTGAGCAAAACGGAGTTTATACCATTGTCTATATATATTATGGGGAAAATCATCTCCGGCCAAGATGGCATCCTCGTCAGTTGTGAGTGCTCCAAGATTTTCATTCATGCCAAAAAGTCTTGCACATTTTCTTATCAAACCCTCTCCCAGTATGGAGTCACCGTCTATAACGGCAACAATACTTTTTTCCAAATTAATACCAGAAGCATTTGCCACAACCCTAAAGCCTACAGATAGTCCGTCTCTTTTTCCGGTACCTTTGATCCTTGATATTGTTAGACGGATACGAGGCGGCGGTCTGTACTCTAAAAAGATTTTCCTAATCAGCCTCTCTTCTGACATTTCAACAATGGAAGCAATAATTGTTACATTATACCCACATTTGATTGCTTCTTCGATTACAGCCCTATAGACTCTAATGGTAACATCCGTACCTATACGAAATGTGGTAAGAAGCAAAAAAACATGTTCAGGGTCTATCTCTTCTTTGTGGGATTCCTCTATTTTTCTTATTTTTTTAAAAACAACCTTTTTATATATTGTGGCTCGGATAATATTTATAAAAAACCAACTGTATCTCCATATTCCAACCAGTCCAAGTACGAATATAAGCTTTTTTTGATAAGGGTCAAAATATATTGAAGGCAGTGAAAAGCCCATTGCCGTCAAAACCAAGGTATAGATGAGAAAAAACCAAAAATCTACCATGCCACCCCTATATAATTGTCTTGCGATGTATTGGTACTAATACGCACCAAATCTATAAAAATTTTATCTTTATGTGCCAGAAAGTTAATCTGTCTAAATTTTTCATCACTGTTTCCAATGATTAATATTTCACTGTTTTTGATTACTTTGTTTAAATCATTTTTCAATCTTGCATTTATATGAGGAAGCTCATTATCAAGCAAATGTTTATTGGCTCCTTTTTCTTTGGAAAGCAATATGTTTTTATCATATATGTCAACCTCATATCCTTTTCCTATGAGAATTTCGGTAAGTTCTAAAACAGGAGACTCTCTCAAATCGTCTGTATTTGCTTTAAAACTAATCCCTAAAATTCCTACTTTTCTTTTTTTGAGAGGCTTTATAAGATGATAAAAAATTCTCTCAACCTGATAACGGTTGCTTGGTATTAAAGAATTTAGAAGCTGTACATTTTCGTCTAATGATTTTGCCTTGTAGGTTATAGCTTTTACATCTTTTGGAAGACAAGAACCTCCAAAGGCAAAGCCGGGTTTTAAATAGTAGGATGATATATTAAGCTTTCTGTCTGCACAGAAAATCTCCATAACCTTATGAGAGTCAATGCCAAGCCTTTTGCATATCAAGCCTATTTCATTGGCAAATGTAACTTTTACCGCATGCCATGAATTGTCCGCATATTTTATCATTTCAGCAGTTTCGATATCAGTTTCAAAATAGGGAGCTTTTAAAAAAGCATAAAGTTCTTTAAAAACAGATGCACTTTTTTTATTGCCGGTCCCCACAACTGTTTTTGGAGGATTGTAAAAATCATATATTGCAGAACTTTCTCGTAAAAATTCAGGGTTTGAAACATATCCAAAATCAACACCCTCTTTTTTGCCGGAAATTTCTTCAATAATAGGAATCACAACATTTTTACCGGTTCCGGGAAGAACCGTACTTCTCATCGAAACTATATGAAAAGTATCTTTTTCTTTTATTTTTTCTCCTATTGCTTTTGCAGCTTCTTTTATAAAATTTAGGTCAATATCACCGTTTGACTTCGAAGGAGTGCCGACCGATATAATGGTAATATCACTATTATCAATAGCTTCTTTTAAGTCGGTTGTGGCTCTGAGTCTGTTTTCTTTTACACTCTTTGATATATATTTATCCAAATCTTTTTCAACGATAGGGGCTTTACCTTTGTTTATCAAGTCAACTTTTACTTTATCTATATCCATTCCTGTTACATTATGCCCTTCATTTGCAAAACAGGCAGTGCAAACAGCACCAACATATCCCAATCCTACTACAGAAATATTCACTTCAATCCTTTTATGTCAAGTTTGTCAAACAGTGCTTTTGCACAACCGTCATCTTGTAGATAAACTCCGGCTTTAAAGTAGTTATAATATCTCTTCCAATATGAGACATCAAAGCCCGAAACTTTATATTCATTATCGACTTTTATACTTAGTTTGTTATCTTTTATGATTATTTTTATCTCAAAAAAGTTTTTTGGCATTGACCCAAGGTCAATTTTTTCATAATTTTGCTCATAAATATTCCCGCTTGCTCTTATAACTGCCCAGATATGGTTTTTAAGGTGATGGTATGTTTTTTTCCATACTACTCTAAGAAGAGGTTTATTGATAGAGTTTTTAAGATTGGAGTCGGCATGGATTTGTAAAAATGTAAACTCTCTTTTGGCATTAAGGGGAAAAAGTTTTACTTTTGCATACAGACTGACACTCTTTTTTATATCTGTTTTCCACTCCTTTTTCATGCGAAGTTCACTTCTTTGCTTTTTACCGCACATAAAAAATACCATATATTTGCCATCCTGGAGGTAAAAGTACTTGTTGGAATAGTTTGCAAAATCACCGTATTTTACACTGTAGAGTGCATCAAAGCTACTTTTAGGAGCCTGCAGCTTTGATACATTTAAGATATCTTGAAATTTTCCAATAGAGTATGGTGTATCATGGGCAAAAAGAAGTACTGTAAAAATAAAAAATATAAGTCGTTTCATTTTACTCTTTTAAAAAGTTATTTTTAAGTATATTATAACATAATTGTTTTCAGCCATTCTATTCTTCAATATGATAAAAATAAAAATATTATTATAATATCACTTTTATTTAAAAAAAAATTAAAACATAACATATTTGATACAATAAAAGAGTTATAGCTGAAATTAAAAGATGTAGGAATTTTAGTAAATAAACAGGTTTGGGAAAAAGTTGATAATTTTTGCTATTTTACACAATGATATAATTACTAAAACATAAGATAAAATAATTCGAGATAATTTTCTGAAAATAGGTATATCGGTAATTGTGGGAGTGGTAATCAAAGTAGCCAAGACGTAAAATTATTACCGCACCAACTAATCTTATTAAAAATATAATAAACAATATGCAGATTATTAAAAAGATATTAAATATAAAATACATAAAACTTCAAAAGGCATCGAAGTATGAAATAAAAAGTTTAGAAAAATAGTTAAAACTGATTAATGCCAGACTTGATGATATAAAAAGCTTTAGCACAAGCAGAATAAATTTTAGAGATACCCTTAAGGGAGTTGAGTAAGCTTATGGTGAAAGCGGAAGAGATGTATCCAGAAATTATATGGAAGTTTGTTATACTTTATATAATATAAATTCATCAAATATTTTGATGTGTAAAACTGATAGAAAACAAATGGGTTTCGATATCTCAAAAAGTTTTTGAAATTATCTAATTTTATGATAAAATTATGTAAAAAATATTAAGGTTAAAGATGAATATGATAGAGGGATTTATCAAAAAAGAATCAACTGCCGGAATTTTACTCATCATAGTTACCATAGCGGCACTTATTCTCGAAAACAGCGGTTTGTCAGACTTATATAACCATTTTCTTCATACTCATGTTGAAATTCGATTTGGAAGTTTGCAGATAGCAAAGCCGCTTCTTTTGTGGGTCAATGATGGTTTGATGGCTGTTTTTTTCTTTTTGATAGGTTTGGAAGTAAAAAGAGAAGTTTTGGAAGGTCAGCTTTCATCCATCAAGCAAGTTGCACTTCCGGGTATCGCTGCACTGGGTGGCATGG
>JALVWW010000196.1 GCA_027023175.1 Campylobacterales bacterium | reverse complement strand
AAATGCATGGATATGAAGAACCGGTATATTTGATAAGTGTTGTTGCAAAAGTATTGTCTATTCACCCTCAGACATTAAGACAGTATGAGAGAGAAGGTCTGATAGAGCCCTCAAGAACGGAAGGCAGGATGAGGCTTTATTCTCAAAAGGATATAGATAAGATAAAAATGATACTAAGACTTACAAGAGATCTGGGCGTAAATCTTGCCGGAGTAGATATAGTTTTGCAATTTAAAGAGCAGATTGATGAGCTTGAAGAGGAAATTGACAGGCTAAAAAATGAGTTGGCTGTTTTAAAAAAACAAGGTACTATTGACAGTAGCAAAAGCCTTGTAGAGAAGAAACATGCATATGATATCATTCTCTTTGGAGAATAAAAACAGGAATATACTATGCCTACATGGAACTATAAAGAAGATATTGATTATAAGTCAATAAAGAAAGAAAAAGTTGAAAAAGATGAACTTCTTTTTTATATGGTGTGTATTGCATCTTTTATAGAGATAACTTCAAAAACTTATGCTGACAATTTGTGTGAATATTATAAAGACAACAGCGATATAGTAAATTGGCTTAAAAATGATTGGGAAAAAGAGGAAGTGCAGCATGGCAAATCTCTAAAAAAGTATGTCAATGAAGTCTGGAGTGAATTTGATTGGGAAAAAGGATATGCAAGGTTTTTGGAGTTATACCTTCCTCTTTGCAAGCCTGAAGCACTCCAGTCTTCAAAAGGTTTGGAAATGGTTGCTAGAATGATAGTAGAAACCGGTACTTCCACTTTTTATCGTGCTATAGAAAACTATGCTTTGCTTTTGGATGAACCTGTTCTTCAAAAACTTGCACACAATATATATAAAGATGAAGTTCATCACTATAGCTACTTTGATAAGTTTTACAATTTTTACAACAAAGATGAAAAACTTTCAAGAAAAAAAGTTTTACAGATTATTACAAAACGATTAAAAGAGGTCAACTCTGAAGATGTTGAGATGGCATTTCGAGCAATTTATGAAAACAAACACAGCGGTAGTTTTGACAAGCAGGCTTATGATGACTTTTTAAAAAATATAAATAAAATGGCTTCACAACACTATCCGTACAATATGGCTATAAAAATGATGATACATCCTCTTAGAATGAATAAAATGGTCGAATCTTCAATGGTTCCTATAGTAAGAGGTGCGATGAAAGTTTTGGGTATATAGCTCTTTTTCACGATTTTTAAACAATTTTTTGGTATAATTTAAACAATTTATTCAGAGAGTTTCAAAATGACAAAAATATTATGGATTTTACTGTTTTGTCTGGGTATGTGGGCTGCTGACTTTGGGGCTATGAGTACGCAAGAACTTCTGGCTATAATGAACTATACTATAGAAAAAAAAGATCAAAACAAAATACTTAATGAATTAAAAAGTAGAATTCCTGAAATGTCCGCAAAAGAAAAAAATATATATAAAAAAAATCTGGAACTTTTAAAAAAACAAAATGCCAAAAAATAAGATACTTTTACTCGAAGATGATATCAATCTAAGTGAAACTGTTGAAGAGTTTTTGTGTGATGAAGGATATGAGGTCATTTGTGTATATGACGGTATAAGTGCTGAAGAAAAGATATATGAGCAAAAGTTTGATCTTTTACTTTTGGATGTAAGTGTACCTGGGCTTAATGGGTTTGAACTTTTAAAAAAGATAAGAGATGAAGGCAATGAGACTCCAGCTATATATATAACATCTCTAAATTCTACTGAAGATCTTAGTGACGGCTATGAGAGCGGTTGTGATGACTACATAAGAAAACCTTTTGCTTTAAAAGAGTTACTTTTAAGAATACAAACTATTTTAAAAAGAAGTTTTTTTCACAAAAATGAAAACAGGGTTGCCATAAAGAATGGAATTTATTATAACCTTGATAGTAATGAATTGATAAAAAATGATGAAAAGGTAGTGTTAAACAATAAAGAGGATAAGCTTTTAAGACTCTTTTTAAAATATCAAAACCAAATAATCTCTCATGAAAAGATTTATGAAACTTTGTGGGACTATGATGAAACCTACAGTGATAATGCTTTAAGAACTTATATAAAAAATCTTAGAAAGATACTGGGAAAAGATAGTATTGAGAGTATTAAAAAACTCGGATATAAGCTTGTTACAGAGTGAAAAAAAGAGTCTATTCTCTTTTTTGTCCCTGTATGCTTTTTTTTCTATTATAATTT
>JALVWW010000195.1 GCA_027023175.1 Campylobacterales bacterium | reverse complement strand
CTATCATTTTTCTAACAACACTAGAGTTTTCTCTTAAATAATTTCCACACCATGAAAGCATAAACATTACTTCAAGATCTCTTAATTCATCCAGGCTGTACTCTTTGATATCATACAACTCATCAAATCTATGCAATCCTTTTACCATAGTTTCGTATTGGGCAGATTTACAAATCTTTACAAGATATTTTTTCTCCTCAAAAGAAAGCAAAGTTACATCTTTTATCCATAGAGATAAAAATTTATCCTTTTTATATCCGTCTCTTTCATATATTTTTATCTGTCTTATAAGAGTCGGGGTTATATTGAAAGTAGCTTTTAACGAGGGATATTTAGATAACATCCATGGCATATCATAATAATCTTTTATGCAGTGTAAAAATACCCATGGCATTTGTAATACACCGTCACTTTCATAGCTTGGCTGGTGCATATGCCATAAAAACAGAAGTGACTTGGACACTATTTGTTATCCATCCATTTTTTTATCATATTTTCATATTTTTTATCTATCTCGCTTCCGGTTATTTCATCTTTTGCCTGAATGTAGAGATTTAAAAAGTCTCCAAATTGATCAGGTATCATCAAAACCCAGTCGGTTTCATTTTCCCATATCTTAACCCCATCAACTGTGGAGGATTTTTTGTCTTTTGCAACCTGGAGAAATTTTCTCATAATTTTGCCTTTCATCTCCTGGGTACACTTTATCTTGCACTGATGATAATAAAACTCTTCAACTATTTTAGATATGTTTGAGAGTTTTTGCTCCCATCTTGAAAGCATTTCCATGATTTTTAAAGTTGCATATATAGCATCTCTGTGTAAAGAAAACTCCGTAAATGCAAAATTACCGTCAGTTGTTGCAATCAAATCATAATGTTTTAGCTTGTTAGCTTTAAAATTTGCATACTTTCCTCTCTCTATTATCAAATTATCAAACTCTTTATCCATCAAGTCAGGTGCCCAGGTAGGCAAAAATACTCTTTTCTTTTTATCTTTTGCTTCATGGTTGTATAGATACAGCACCACCAAAAGTGCTTTTAGTTTATTTAAAACTTCCCCTTCATCGGTAACAATTGCAAGTCTTTGACCATTTGGATAGAGCAAAATTCCAAGATTGATTCCCAGACTTTTAACAATGGCGGAAACTTCTTCTTTTGATTTTTTCTCCACCTGTTTTATGTTTGACATTTTGTGATAGTCGGTATATGCGTTTAGAATGATATTGTCCATTTGTATATCAGCCATAATTTCAGGGAAAATATCTTTTGTGCCTCCATACATCAAATCTATTACTATCTTAAAATTATTCTTTTTTATTATTTTGTGATCTATTGTTGTCTCAATAGCGTCTTTATATTTATGACACTCATCAAGACGGTTTATATAGTTTTCCCAAATTCTTCCTATGCGTTTATACTCTACTCTTCTAAATTTTTGTTGAAAAAAGGCTTTTTCTATCTTTTTTGCCATATCACTATCTATGCGCAAACCCTCTTCGGTAAAAAATGTAAACTCTACACTTGTCGGGTCATCCATGTTTTGTCTAAAATAGACTCCTGCTGTTAGGTTTTCATCTCTTCCCAGGTTGTATCTTAAAACAGATGGCGGCATCGCTTTTAAGTCTGTTATATTTATGCCTCCTGAGAGCAAACCTCCCAAAAAGGCTCTTTTTAGCATCCTAGCACTCTTTGAATGATCTCTTGCTACTATGACATTTCCGCCCTCTGGAAGTTGCGCAGCAAATGCTTCGGCAAGTTGACATGCCATTTCGCATGAAAGCTCGATATTGCTTTTACCTATAACTCTTCCGTTTTCAAATATGGAATTTTTATATTTGCTGCCCCATATAACATTTTTATTTACTATGGATGCAGGCTCAATGCTTTTAAAAGGCCAGACAGTAATATCCTGGTCAAACACTGCAAATTTTCCTACATCGCACCCTTCGGCAAGTATAAGTCCAGCTTTTGCGCTCACATTGTCATCTATGATATTATTATTGCAAATAACACCGTTATCAAGTACAAATTTCTTGCCTGCTTTTATACTGCTCCAAAATACAGAGTTTCTTATATTGGAATCTTCGCCGATTTCAACATTGTCACCTATGACAACATTTTGAAGCCTTGTATTTTTACCTATCTTAACATTATCACCTATAACGACCGTATCTATAATCTCAACACTTTTATCTATTTCACTTTTGCCTGTAAGATATAGCACTCCGTTTGGATACTCTTTTTTTTGCCCCGGGATTTTAAAATCAACCTTTCCTTTAAATATATCATCATAAACTTCGCGATAACTCTCAGGGTTGCCTACATCTCTCCAGTATCCCTTTGCGGTATAGGACATCAAATCAATACCTTCAACCATAAGAAGTGGAAACAAATCTTTGGCAAAATCAAAACTGCCCTCTTTTGGAATATACTCCAGTATTTCAGGCTCTATTACATAAATACCTGTATTTATGGTATCGCTGAAAACTTCTCCCCAGCTTGGCTTTTCCAAAAACTTTTCTATCTTGCCCTCTTCATTTGCTATAACAACACCAAACTGCAACGGGTTTTCCACCGAAGTTAAAGTGATGGTCAGTTTTGAATTGATACTTTTATGATGTTCAATAATTTTTTGAAAGTCAAAATCACTTACCAAATCACCACTGACGATGATAAAAGTAGTATCCAAATATTCTCTTGCAACACCGACAGCACCGGCAGTTCCATAATCTTCATCAGGCAATACATACTCTATATTGGCACCTATTTTACTGCCGTCACCAAAATGGTTTTTGATGATATCGGGTTTAAAGTAAAGTAGTACAATGATATCTTTTATACCTATTTCAACCAATTTTCTAAGAGTATGCTCCATCATTGGAAGATTGAATATCGGAAGCATCGGTTTTGGCATGGAGTTTGTCAAAGGTTGAATTCTTGTGCCAAATCCTCCTGCCATCATTACCGCTTTTATCTTTTTTGCCATCACATTTCCTTTAACTGTTGGTAGCTGCACTCATTATGCACTCAAATCTATTGCTGAATTGGTTCCTCCAAAACTATTGTGTACTTCTATGGCATCTTCATCATTTGCCCAGTTTTTGCCGTCAATAAAGTATCTAAATTCATAGATAACTCCAAGAGGTAAAATTTTGGTAATATAAAAATCACCGTTTTTCTTTTTTTTCATACTCTCAGCTTTCCAATCACTCCAAGAGCCTAACAATTCCACTTTTTGTTCACCCTCTTTTGGCACATAGGTAAATGTAACCCATGCCTTGTTTGCATTTTTCTTAACTTTTATCATTTTTTCCCTCCTGTTTAGTATTTTTGATAGTCATACAACTTTTCATAGTACTCCCTGACCATCCTGGAAGCATCGAAGTACCTTATATCACTCATACCGTTTTTAACGATTTGTATCCATTTTTTAGGCTTGTCATAGTATATAGGCAATATTTCATTTTCAAGCATTTGCATCATATTTTCATAATCAATCCTATCTTGTTCATCTATACTTAGACCGGTATCGGCATGATGGATGGTAAATGAGTTGATACCGTCTTTATAAAACTCAGCATGCCAACCGTCATCTACAGAAAAATGTACACTTGCATTTGCAACCGCACTCATACCGCTTGTTCCACTGGCTTCTCTGGAATACCTTGGAGTATTCAGCCATACATCGCTTCCTTGTTTTAAAAGTTTTGAAAGTCTCAGCTCATACCCTATAAGTACAGCTACATTTTTAAACTCTTTTGAGATATTTATCAAATCATTAAACATATTGACCGCTCGATAATCAAGCGGATAAGGTTTTCCCGCCCAAATAATTTGAACCGGCCTTTCGGTGTTACTTATAAGTTTTTTAAATCTCTCAAAATCATATACCAAAAGCCATGGTCTTTTATACTCGGCAAATCTTCTTGCCCATACTATTGTCAAAATATCCGGGTCAAAAAGTTTTCCTGTCTGGTTTGCCACCTCTTCAAATAAAATCCTTTTTAAATGCTTTTTCCTGCCTACTAGTTGATAATCCTCATGCTCCTGGTACCAGCTTACAAGTTGTTTATCAGCCCAGTATCTCATATTTTGTGCATTGGTTATGCCTATGATTTCACATTTTCCTTTTACATTTTTCCACATTTCATTGGCAACTTTTTCATGTATCTTGGAAACGGCATTTGCTCTTTTGGAACTTTTTAAAGCACCTACGGTCAATGAAAAGTTATCTTCATGATAATCAAGAACATCTTTAACCTCATTTACACTAAAGCCGTTAAAAAAACCCATCTCCTGCAAAAGTCCTGTATCATGCTCTTCATTACCTGCCATTTCGGGAGTGTGAGTAGTAAAAACCACTCTTTTTTTAACTTCTTCAAGAGTTTTATATTTTTTTAGTAGCTCAAATACCAAAGGAAGCGCATGCCCTTCATTTAAATGATAAATGTCAATCTTTTGCTTTAATGCCTCAAGTACTTTTACCCCACCTATTCCCAAAACAATCTCTTGGGCAATTCTTGTTCTTTCATTGGCGTCATAAAGTTTGTGAGTGATTGTCCTGGCTAAATAATCATTTTCAAACACATCGGTTGAAAGCAGTATCAAAGGTGCCGTATCAAAACAGGTAGATGGCAAAAGATAGGCTTTTACCGTAATGGGTACAGAATTTATCTCTACAGTCACTTTTGTATCCAAATCTTCTAAAAAATAGTAAAATTTTCTTAAAAAATCAACCTTCAAAGTTCTGTCTTCATGCCTGTGCTGATCATAATAACCATAACTCCAAAGTATCCCCACACCTATGGTGTTTTGCCCCAAATCATTTGCGCTTCTTAAATGTGACCCTGCCAAAAAACCCAAACCTCCGCTGTAATTTTTAAAAGCCTGGTCTATGGCAAACTCCATGGAAAAGTATGCCACTTTTGTTTGATATTTTTTATCAACATTATAACTTATCAACTTCATTTTATATCTTTTTCCTCTTTTTTATCAAATTTTTTTACCAATATTTTTTTACCAAACTCGACCCCGGGCTGGTCATATGTATTGATACCGAAAAGTGCCCCCGCATATGAAGTCAATAATTCAAAATACATTATAAGCTCTCCAATATTTTTTTCATCTATTTTATCCAGTATTATCATATCTACAGGTATATTCATAGCTACCATACTCTCTTTTGTAGCGTCACACTCGGCATTGATGAGTTCATTGAAACTGTGGGCATTTACATAGTCAGTTTTTTCCAAGTCTATTAGTGACATATCGGGGATGCTCAAATCATTTTCAAAGTTACTGACTTTTATGAATGTTACAGTTTTATCCCTTGGTCCTTGCATAATCAGTTGTAAAAAAGAGTGCTGATCAACTGAACCGACATGTGCTACAGGAGTCAGACCCACATTATTACCCTTTGTATCCATCTTGCCAAGAGACTCTGCCCAAAGCTGTATGAACCACTTGGTAAAATCTTCCAGGGCGTCACCATACGAAAAGAGAACATTTATAGGATATTTTTTATAGTTTTGAACTTGAAAAAAAGCTTTTATAGCCACATGTTCTTCTTGTGAGTTAAAAAAACTTTCTAAAAAAACTCTTGCACCGTCTAAAATATCTTTGACATTATACCCTGCAAGTGCCAAAGGCACAATCCCTACCGCACTAAGAACTGAAAATCTTCCACCTACATTTCCAGGAATTGTGTACGCTTTTAAGCTGTAATTATCAGCAAATCTACAAAGAGGAGAGCCCTCATCACTTATGATGATAACTCTTTTTTTATCACTATTTTCAAGGTCAATATCAAAATAAGAGAGTACTGTTTTAAATATAGACATAGTCTCTATGGTTCCCCCTGATTTGGAAACAACTACAAAGATGGAATTTTCTTTTTTTATGGCAGATAAATTATTTGAGAGTGTAACCGGGTCGGGATTTTCCAAAAACAGCATATTTTTTATATTTTTATATTTGTGTTTTAGCATAGAATCAAGTGCTTTTGTGCCCAAAGATGAACCTCCTATGCCTATAACCACTATATTTACTGCACTTTGATAAATCCCATCTTCATTTACTATAAAATTTTCTACTTCACTTAACAAGTTGACAGAATCATAGGGAAGATTGTAGTATCCGCTTACTCCTCTCTCTTTTTCATACACCAATGAGCCAAAAGCATTCATTATCTTTTTGTTAGCTTCATCATCCAAATCAAAACTAAAATATTTTTCAAACTCTATCATCACATATCCTTCAATACTCTTTTTACAATCTCTTGTGCCTCAAGCTGAATACTTTTTAAGTGCTCTTTGGATATAAAACTTTCAGCATAAATTTTATATATATCCTCTGTTCCGGAAGGTCTAAGTGCAACCCATCCGTTTTTTGTCACTATTTTAAGCCCACCTATCCTTGCCTTGTTTCCACTCGCTTTTGAGTAAATATGCTCTATTTTTTCTCCACCTAAAGTTTTTTCTTTTATATCATTTGGGTCAAGATTTTTAAGTATCTCTTTTTGCTCTTTTGAAGCAGGTGCGTCTATTCTTTCATAGAAGGATTTGCCAAACTCTTTTTCAAACTCTTCATAAATCAGACTCAAATCCTTTTGAATTTTTGCTAAAATTTCAACTGAAAGCAGTGTGAGAATGATACCGTCTTTATCGGTAGTCCAAACACTACCATCCTTTCTTAAAAAGCTGGCTCCCGCACTCTCTTCTCCTCCAAAACCAAGCTCACCGCTAAAAAGCCCGTCACTAAACCATTTAAAACCAACAGGTACTTCATACACTTCTCTTCCAAGTTTTTTAGCAACCCTATCTATCATTGAGCTTGAAACCAAAGTTTTTCCAACTTTTAACTTTTCATCCCATTTTCTATGTTTAAAAAGATACCATATAGCGATACTTAAGTAGTGATTTGGATTTAAAAGTCCCCCTTTTGGAGTTACTATACCATGTCTATCAGCATCCACATCATTTCCAAAAGCTATATCATATCTTTCCCTAAGCTCAATCAATCCTTTCATAGCATACGGCGAAGAGCAATCCATCCTTACTTTACCGTCATGATCTAAATGCATAAAAGAAAATGTAGGATCTACAAAATCATCTATGATATCCATATCAAGCTCATACATCTCTTTTATCTTTTTATAAACATCAAGAGCCGTTCCTCCAAGAGGATTGGCTGCCATTTTTATCTTTGATTCTTTTATGGCGTCTATATCAATTATCTCATTAAGTGCTTTAACATAAGGGGTAATGAAGTCAAATTCACTTACAAAAGGACTTTTTATAGCCTCTTCATAAGGGATAGATTTGACCTCTTTAAGTCCATTTTTTAGTATTTCGTTTGCTCTTTTTTCTATTACTGAAGTTATATCCGTATCAGCCGGACCTCCGTTTGGAGGATTATATTTGTATCCGCCGTCACTTGGGGGATTGTGTGAAGGAGTGATAACAACACCGTCACTTATCTCTTTTTTCTTTTTATTATACTCTATGATTGCAAACGATACTAACGGCGTGGGAGTATATCCCTCACCTTTTGCGATAGCAACTTGCACCTCATTTGCGGCAAACACTTCCAAAGCACTCATTTGAGCAGGAGTCGAAAGAGCATGGGTATCTTTTCCTATAAACAAAACTCCGTTTATACCGTTTTCTTTTCTATGGTCACAAATTGCCTGAGAGATGGCTTTTACATGGTTAATATTAAAACTTTTTTTATATGCATTTCCTCTGTGACCCGAAGTTCCAAAAGATACTATTTCTTCTTTATTGTTTGGGTCGGGTTTCAAAGTGTAATATGCACTGATAAGAGCCGGAATATCCTCCAGTCTATCTTTTGGCACAAGCTTTCCAGCCATTGGGTCTGTCGCCATTTTTACTCCTAAAATATTTCGTTAGCCACCTCATCAACATGGTCTCTTTTACCTCTTTTTATATGTATATAAGCTATAGGCAAAGCTACCAAAGCTGATAACAATATAAAATATAAAAAGTTAAATTCCATATAAGCATAATAATCAATCATCCCTGAAAGAGCGGTAAAAAGTACGAAATATGTTAGAAATACTTTAATAAATCTTTTATATGGAAATTTTTTACTTTTTTTCTTATGAGTATGACTCATTTTTTCTTCCTTAGTACGGTTTTGTCAGTCAGTTTCATTGTATCGTTAAAATCATAAACCGTAATCTCACCTGTAGTTATCTCATACCTCATAATATCCTCTTTATGGAGGTTTTCTATCTGCATAACCAAAGACCTCAAAGAGTTACCGTGAGCACTGACAAGTACAGTTTTGTTTCGAACTAAAAAAGGTACAATTTTTTCAAAATAGTAATTAACTGTCCTTTTTTTGGTATCCTTTAATGATTCGCTTCTTGGTAAAAGTTCAGGGTCAATGTCTTTATATTTTTTCTCAAAAAGAGCTGATCTTTTGTCATTTTTTTCCAAGGGAGGCGGGGGAGTGTCATAGCCTCTTCGGATACTCAAAAACATCTCTTCTCCCACCTCTTTTTTTATCTCATCTTTGTTTTTACCCTGCCATGCACCATAATGTCGCTCATTTAATTTCCAACTTTTACAGACATCTATATGCTCCCATTCCAAAGTTTTAAGAACTATTTGAGTAGTGTGTATAGCTCTTTTAAGCCATGAAGTAAAACAAATATCCGGATAGAGTGTGTTTGTTTTCAAAAGCTCTCCTGCTTCTTCCGCCTCTTTTTCACCCTGAAAACTTAGTTCCACATCACTCCATCCGGTAAATATATTTTTTTGGTTATAAACACTTTGACCATGTCTTACAAGGATAAGTTTTGACATCTCTACTCCATTTTACCTGCTACAAAATCAGCCAATTCCAAAAGTCTTTGAGAGTATCCATACTCATTATCATACCAGGCAAGAACTTTTACCATTTTACCGCCTACAACTGAAGTAGAGAGTCCATCTATGATACTTGAGTGAAGATTGCCTAAAATATCGGTTGAAACAACTTCTTCCATTGTGATCTCAAGTATTCCTTTCAATTCACTCTCACTTGCTTTTTTAAAAGCTTCGTTTACTTCTTCAACTGTTACGGATTTATTTAAAAGTGCTACTATCTCGGTAATTGCACCATCAGGAACAGGGACTCTAAGAGCCATCGCTTCCATTTTGCCTTTTAAAGACGGGATAACTTCGGTTGTTGCTATAGCCGCTCCGGTTGTTGTAGGTATGATATTTACCGCTGCAGCTCTTCCTCTTCTTCTTTTTTTAGCTCTTTTGTCAACTGTGGTTTGAGTTGAAGTATAAGCATGAGTTGTTGTTATCATTGCATTTTCAACTCCAAAATTCTCCTCTAAAACTTTCATAGCCGGAGCTAAAGAATTGGTCGTACAAGATGCATTTGATAAAAGGTGATGATTTTTAGGATCATATTCGTTTTGATTGACTCCAAGCACTATCGTTTTATCTATATTTTTTCCGGGAGCCGAGATGATAACTTTTTTAGCACCTGCTTGTAAATGCTCTACTGCCAAATTACCATCAGTATAGTGTCCGGTACACTCCAAAACTATATCTATACCCAACTCTTTCCAAGGAAGTTTTGTAGCGTCATGAGAGCTAACGATAGTTATCTCGTTTCCACCTATTATAAGTTTTTCATTGCCTTCGGTTTTTATATCAAAGTCGGCTCTGCCGTGAACTGAGTCATACTTCAAAAGATAAGCCGCATCTTCCACGCTTGAAGTATTTGCGGCAACTATTTTATAATTTTTAGGCATAT
>JALVWW010000194.1 GCA_027023175.1 Campylobacterales bacterium | reverse complement strand
AAAACGGTTTCAAAGATATATTTATCACAGGCATTACCGGCGTGGATTTCAACCTGCAGATTATGGTCAGAGATGACTATGGTACTCTTGTTTCCATATTAAATAAAGCTATAAGCACCATAAGCAACCAAGAAAGGATAGAGATATATAAAAAATGGATGGGAATAAAAAAAGAGCAGACAGACTATGCACTTATAATAAAAATTTCTCTTTTCTTTTTTCTAATTATTTTGATACTTTTATATTTTTATACAAGACAAAAAAGACTCAAAAAAGAGGTTGAAAATTTAAACAAAACCCTTGAAAAAAGGATAAGTACCGCTATAGAAAAAGAAAAGAAACATCAGCTCATCATGCTACAGCAGTCTCGCTTGGCACAAATGGGAGAAGCGATATCCATGATAGCCCATCAGTGGAAGCAGCCTTTAAATACTTTGATTTTTTTAAACAGTACAATAATTGCAAAATATAAAAACAATGCAATAACAAAAGATATAATGGAACAATTTGAAAAAAGATCAGGTAAAATTATCTTTCAAATGGCTCAAACTATAGATAATTTTAGGAATTTTTTCAAACCGGAAAAAGAAAAAGCAATTTTTTCACTAAATGAAACTATTTCTGAATCCCTGGAAATTATGTATCCGATATTGCAGGAAAAAGATATCAGCATCATAGTAAATCTCGGTAAAGATGCAAAAATACTCGGATATAAAAATGAATTTGGACAGGCTATTTCAAACATTATAAATAATTCAAAAGATGCTTTTTTGGAAAGAGATATAAAAAATAGAAAAATTATTATCACAAAAACCTTAGAAGACAAAATTGCAATTATTATCATAAAAGATAATGCGGGAGGTATAGACAAAGAAATTATCTCCAATATTTTTGAGCCCTACTTTACAACAAAAGAGAGAAGTGGGGGAGATGGCATAGGTCTGTATATGACAAAACTTATCATAGAAAGACATATGAATGGAAAAATTTATGTGGAAAACATAAAAGATGGAATAGAAGTAAAAATAACCTTAGGAGTGATAAAAGATGAGAATAGTACCGACTAACAAAGAGATAAAACTAAATCCAAGAAAGTATATATTAAGCACTACGGATTTAAAAGGAAATATTACAAAAGTCAATGACTATTTCCTGGAAATTTGCAAATATACAAAAGATGAACTCATAGGAGCACCTCACAACATAATAAGACACCCCGATATGCCGAAAGCTATCTTTTATCTAATGTGGGAATCTATAAAAAATGGAAAAAATATAACAGCTGTTGTTAAAAATATGGCTAAAAACGGCGATCATTACTGGGTTATTACTGATTTTGAAATAAGAAGAGACCAGTCAGGTAAGATTAATCGTTATATGGCTTTTAGACAGGCTGCTCCAAAGAAGATAGTCGCAACCATTGAACCTTTATACCAAAAACTTTTAGAGATAGAAAAAATGGATGGCATGGAAGTATCTGTAAAATACCTTCTAAATTATGTCGCAGAGCAAGGTACAGACTATAACGGATATATAGCCAAACTGGAAAAAAGGAGTGCATTGACACTGTTTCTGCTTAACAAAGCCAAAAAACTTTTTTCAAATAACTTATAAAAGCTTTTTCAATTCAAATTCATTAAAAATCTCTATAGAGTTTTTGGATAGCATTGAGGCGGTGGCTCCTTGGCCGCCTCTTAATACTTTACCAAAACTTCCATCATACACAAAATTTTTTCCGCATGAGGGAGAATTCTCTTTTAAAAGTGCTTTTTTTATATTTAATTTTTTACATATTTCCAATGCTTTTTTCGCTCCAGTTAAAAAACAGTTTGTAACATCTTCTTTGGATGTATTGATTATTTTAAGTGGATTGCTAGAGATTATTTCAGAAGGAGGTCTTGGGATTGGCAAGCCCCCTTCAACTTCAGGACAAAAAGGTACAATTTCATACTGATTGCTTAGCTTGGATATATCAATTCTGTTATTTTTTCCATTGTATTTGACATTTTCACCAATTAAACATGCACTGACCAAAAGTTTTTCTTTAGCTGACAAACTCTTTTATCCTTTTGATACCCTCAATGATACTTTTCTCATCAGTTGCAAAAGAAAATCTAACATACCCTTCACTTCCAAAACCGATTCCTGGAATTACCGCTACTCCTTTTTTAGCTAAAAGCTCCTGAGCAAAATTCATAGAGTCATTACTAATCTCTTTTATATTGATAAAGAGATAAAAAGCTCCGTCAGGCTTGACAACTGAAAGTCCATCTATATCATTTATCAACCCTACAGCCAAATCTCTTCTTTTTTGAAACTCCTGTCTCATAAATTCAATATCTTTATCCGCTCTTCCGTCAAGTGCAGGTATAGCTGCGTGCTGTGTTATAGAGTTGATATTTGATGCACTTTGGCTTTGCAGTTTTTTCATAGCATCTACAAGTTCGTCTAAAGGGGTTGCAAGATAACCAAATCTCCATCCAGTCATGGCTACAGACTTGCTAAGACCGTTTACCGTGATAGTCCTTTGAAACATATCATCACTGATACTTGCAACTGAAACAAACTCTTTATCATATATCAGCTTTTCATACATTTCATCCGAACATACAAATATATCGGTTCCTTTTAAAACTTCAGCTATCTCTTCAAGCTCCTTTTTGGAGTAAACTGAGCCGGTAGGATTTGATGGGGTTGTAAGTATAAGCATCTTTGTTCTTGGTGTTATAGCATCTTTTAACTGTTTTGCACTTATCTTAAATCCACTCTCATCAGTAGTCTCTACAGTGATAGGAATACCGCCACTGTATCTTACAAGCTCAGGATATGTTACCCAATAGGGTGCAGGTATGATAACTTCATCTCCATGCTCTATGAGAGATTGAAACAGGTTAAACAAAGAGTGCTTTGCACCATTGCTTGTTATTATATTTGACGGCTTATACTTTAAGCCGTTATCTCTTTTAAGCTTAAGTGAAATTGCCTCTAAAAGTTCCGGAATTCCGGCAACTGCAGTATATTTGGTAAAACCTTTTTTTAAGGCTTTTATAGCTTCTTCTTTGATAATTTCAGGAGTATCAAAGTCAGGCTCACCAGCAGAAAAACTAAGTACATCTTTTCCTTCGGCTTTTAAGTTTCTAGCCAAAGTACTTATAGCTATAGTCATAGACTCGTTAAGTCTCTTTACTCTTTTTGTTAACATATTTTATCCTTTTAGAGCATTTATAAATGCTTCATATATTTTTTCTAACTCTTTATCTTTTTCGATAACAATATTTTCATCATGCTCAGCCATGGCATCTTCAAGCACATTAAGTCTTTTTATAATATACTCAAACAACTCTTTGTTTATATCAGGAAGCTTATTGTGAGAATATTGTGACTTATCTCTTCCTTTTTGTATCACTTTTGCCGGAATTCCTATAGCAGTTGACTCTGACGGCACATCATGGATAACGACCGAATTCGCCCCGATTTTGGAATTTTTTCCTATAGTAATATTACCCAAAACTTTTGCTCCACCTCCTACTACTACGCCATCTTCAAGGGTTGGGTGTCTTTTTACACCTCTCTCTAGACTTACTCCACCCAAAGTGACCTGCTGATAAATAAGCACATCATTACCTATCCTTGCGGTTTCTCCTATCACCACGCCTGTACCATGGTCGATAAAAACTCTTCTTCCTATCTTGCAACCAGGATGTATATCTATGCCGGTAAATATTTGAGATATCCCCATTACAGCTCTTGCCAACAACTTCCATCCTTTTTTGTACATTCGGTTTGCAATTCTATAATTTATCAAAGCCCAAACGCCTGGATAATTAAAAAATACCTCCAATTTTGAGTTTATCGCAGGGTCACAGTGATACGGCATCATAAAATCTTCTTTTATCTGTTTGTACAAAGATTGTTCACTGTTCATTTGTTTTCCTTAAAAAAGTCAGGTTGAATTATATCAGTTTTCAAATATCCGTTATCTTTTAAAAATATCTCTACCATATCCTTTGTCATTTCAATCTCTTTTTTCTCTTTTAGAGAATTTTCTATTTTCTCATTTATTATATTTATAACTTCATTTTTGCTATATCCTATTTCATTTAAAATCTGTAAAATATTATTGGATTCTACAATATTGTCTATATCAAAAGAGTCTTCGCTGATCTCTATGCTTACTTCAGTTGGATGTGCAAAAAGATTATGTCTCATACCCATAGTCTCCTGATAGGCGCCAACCAGAAAAAAAGCTAAAAAATAATCCTCCTCTTCGAGATTGACATCATGCAAAAAAAGAGGGTTTTTTATATCGAAGCTTATCTCACCATCACTGTCACATGTGATATCCCACAAAGATGCACTTCTTTTGTTTGCCTCATCAAGTTTACTAAGAGGCATGACCGGAAAATTTTGCTTTAGTCCCCAGTTGTCAGGCAGACTTTGAAAAAGAGAAAAATTCAAAAGATACTTTTCCTGGACTCTATCTTGAATAGACAAAAGCTCTTTGTGATTTTTATCTTTTAAAAGTTTTATAGCCTTTTCTATGATAAGATTAACCAATATTTCGGTATTTGATCTATCCTCAAGATCTATATAGCCAAGATCAAAAAGGGTTAAAAGCGACTCCATGTGATCCAGGCTGTCATGTAAAAATTCCAGTGCATTTTTTTTGTTCATATCTTTGTAAAGGTCATAAAGTTCACTGACCAAAGGAGGGTTTTTTTCTTTTAGTCTTAAGAGTTTTTGTGTATATTCCTTAGAAAAAAGCTCCAACACAGGAGCAATAAGAACTGCATGAGGTGCTGCAATATATCTTCCTGATTCTATGAAAATATCAGGTTCATCAACATTTTTTCTTTTCGCAATATCCTGTAAAAGATAGACAACATCATTTGCATACTCTTCAAGTGAATAGTTTTTATGGTAGCTGTCTTCATTTTGGGAATATTCCACTGCAAGTCCGCCCCCTAAGTTAATGGAGGTCAAATTCTTGGCACCCATTTTTTTAAGCTCGGCAAAAATATTGCCTGCTTCTCTTAGAGCCTTTTTAAGCGGAGCGATATCCTCTATCTGTGAACCTATGTGAAAATGTATCATCTTAAAAGAGGATAAAAGACTGTTTTTTTTGAGTATCTCAATAGCGCTGATAAGCTCAGAAGATGTCAGACCGAATTTGGAGTTGATTCCTCCGCTTTTGGCCCATATACCTATACCTGAGCTGTGTAGTCTTATTCTTAGCCCTATATTTGGCACAATTCCGTCAAAATTTTTAACATTTTCCACTATACTCTCAAGTTCATTGATACCCTCAATGGTAAGAGTGATATTGTGACCCATTTTGGCTGCCAAAAAACCAAGCACTATCATTTCATTGTCTTTAAATCCGTTTACAGTTATTGGGGCACCTATATTGTTGTATGTCATTGCAAGTATAAGCTCGGGTTTACTGCCCGCTTCAAGACCGTAATTGTATCTTTTGCCTAGTTTAACCAAGTTTTTTACAAAACCCGGGTATTGGTTTACTTTTAAAGGAAAGACGGCATTAAAGCTGCCTTTGTAGTCAAACTCTTTTTGAACTTTTGAAAATGTATCATACAAAAATGAAATCTGTTTTTGGACAAGATGTGGAAATCTCATAAGAAGAGGTCCGCTCAAACCTTTTTCTCTTACCTTTTTAACGATATCTATGATTGCCGGCTTTGACTTGTGGTTGACAATGACTTTTCCATTGTCAATTTCAAAATATCGTTTTCCCCATATATCGATACCGTATCTGTTCACATTAGAGTCCTGAACCTTTTTCAAAATCTTCAAGCTTTATAAGTTTTTCCTCTTTTTCTACCAAATCTTTCACCCATACACTGTTTGACTTTAGCTCATTTTCACCAACTACCACACAGTACCTTGCCGCTTTTTTATCAGCCGCTTTAAGATGAGCTTTCAAACTCTTTTTTTGATAGGATATTTCAGTCTTAGCTCTTTTTCTACAAATATGACCGAGTCTAAAAATCAGTGAAACAGCATCTTCATCCATTGCTCCAAAATAGTATCCGTTCATTTCTTTTTTGGGAAGTTCTATAAGGTCTAAAATTCTCTCTATTCCTATGGCAAAACCGATACCGGGAGTTGACTTGCCATCAAGAAATTCAACAAGCCTGTCATATCTTCCGCCTCCTGCTACTGCATTTTGGGCACCAAGGTCACCTGAAACAAACTCAAAGGCAGTTTTTGTATAATAATCAAGTCCTCTTACCAAATTAGTATCAACTTCATACTCCACACCTAATTCATCAAGTTTCTTTTTCACAAACTCAAAACTCTCATCACACTCTTTACATAGGGCAGACCCGAGCCTTGGAGCATCTTTTAAGATAGTTTGACAACTCTCATTTTTGCAGTCAAAGACTCTTATAGGGTTGGTTTTAATCCTTCTTTTGCAATCATCACAAAGACCATCCTCTATATCATATAAATGTTTTACCAAAAGTTCTCTAAAAGGTGGAAGGCAGTTTTGACAACCTAGGGAGTTTATCTTAAGGGTATAATTGATACCGAAAAAATCAAGTATATCTTTTAAGAGTAAAATAATATTAACATCTTCATAAGGATTATCTTCTCCAAAACACTCCACGCCAAATTGATGAAATTCTCTCAATCTTCCTTTTTGCGGTCTTTCATATCTAAACATGGGACCATAGTAAAAGTATCTCTTTACTCCCAAAATTCTATCAAATTTATGTTCCACAAACGACCTGACTACTCCGGCGGTACCCTCAGGTCTAAGACATACACTATTACCGCCTTTGTCAACAAATTCATACATCTCTTTTCCGACTATATCACTGCTTTCGCCGACACTTCTTTTAAAAAGTGCTGTCTCTTCAAGTATAGGTGTTTCGATATATTCAAAACCATAATTTTTAGCCAGTTTTGTGGCATTTTCCAAAAAATAGATATATTTTTCATTTTCATCCGGCAATATATCTTTCATACCTCTTAAAGCTTTTATCATTTTATATTCTCCGCTAAAATCTCATGAATCTCTTCTATATCTTTTGATGCATCAATCTCTACAAATTTTATATCCAACTCTTTTAAAACATTTTGCATATTTTTTTGCACATCCAAAAGATACTCTATGCCTCTTTTTTCTATAGTATCTTTGCTTTTTTCCCCAAGCCTTTTTATAATAGTATCTTTATCAACTTTGAGTAAAAAAACAATATCGGGAAAGTGGGAGCTTAAAGCAATTTTGTTTAATTTTATCATCTCTTTAAAATCTATACTGATATGATTACTCATAGCATAGGCAATACCGGAAACAAAACCCCTGTCGCTTATAATAAGTTTTTCTAAATTTGGCTTTATTACTTCTTCGAAGTGTTCGGCCCTGTCAGCTAAAAATAGAAAAAACTCCGCCACATAGCTTTGTGTCAATCCGTCAAGCAACATTTCTCTAAGTTGCTTTCCAAGCTTTGTTCCGCCAGGCTCTTTGGTAAAAACAGCATCTTGAAATCTCTCTTTTAAAAGTTCGACTTGAGTTGATTTGCCACTGGTATCAACACCCTCTATAACTACATACATTTTATCTTCTCTCTTACAATATCGGGCAGCAGGCTTGAAGGGTCACCGTTATGTTTTAAAATAGCTCTTACAACCGACGAACTTATGAAGGCATTTTTAAGTGACGGCATAAGATATACGGTATCTATTTCTCTATTTAAAAAATTGTTTGCATATCCCATTTGCAGCTCATACTCAAAGTCACTGACTGCCCTGAGTCCTCTAATAATGGTTTTTATACCTTTTTCTTCCGCAAAATCTACCAAAAGTGAATCAAACGACTCCACCTCTACACCACAGATATCTTTTACACTCTCTTTTAAAAATTCTACTCTTTGCTGCAAGGAAAACATGGGGTTTTTATCTTTGGACAGAGCAACCGCCACTACAACTTTGTCAAAAATCTTTTTAGCTCTTTTTATGATATCTATATGCCCGTTTGTTACCGGGTCAAATGTACCGGGATATATTGCTGTTTTATCTTTCATCTAAAAATCTCCTTTGCAAGAAGCAAAGCTCCTTTACAATTGTCCTCACTTTGTTGCGGAGTTTCGCTTCGCTGCACCCTCTCACTAAAGCTTTGCCTTCGGCAAGAGAAACCCTCATGATTTTTATTGTTATTTATGTTTTTGAAACATGAGTGTTTCATCTATCTTCCATCTCTTATACAAATTGTGTTCAATTTTAAGCAAATCAAACCATTTTCCTATCAAAAATCTCTCCATCTCCTCTAAAGTTTTAGGATCACTATAGTATCCCAAAACCGGAGGAGCTATAATAACTCCCAAGTTTGATAATTTTAACATATTTTCCAGTACTATAGAAGAGTAGGGCATCTCTCTTGGAGCCAAAAGAAGAGTTTTTCTCTCTTTTATCATAACACTTGCGGCTCTTGTAGTAAGATTATCCGCAATTCCATAACTTATTTTTGCTAATGTATTCATACTAGTCGGTACAACAACCATAGCATCACATCCAAAAGAACCGGATGCAATACCGGCTGATATATCACTATCACTACAGATAGTTATATTTTCTTCTTCTTGAAAAACAATTTTTGCATTATCTGAAACTATAAGATAGCTTTTTATATTTTTAGGTAAATTTTCTATAAATTTTACTCCAAGATTTACGCCGCTACTACCACTAATGGCCACAATAATCTTTTTCATCTAGAAATCCTGAGCGAGCCAAAAGATAAAAAAAATCTAAACTTTTTATTTTTTATTTTTATTTTTTTACTTTTCATTGAATTACCACCAACCCTTTGCCTACTATCTTAGCTTTATATATTTTACCATTATTTCCTATAGTTTTTATTATGTCACCCATATTTCCGTCCTGCAAAGCTTTTGAAAAAAATTCTACCTGCAAACTTCCATCTTTTATGATAGAGCGGAGAGTATCTTTTTTTTTGACAAGAGTTGCTTTTTTTATCAAGTATCTAGTTAAAATACTACCTTGTCTTATATAGTTTTTTGCTATATAGACTCTATTTTTTAAATCTTCAATAAAATTTGACGGAATTTTATCAAATTTTACTTCATTTTTTTCAAAATCATTTCGAAAAAGGATTTTACCGCTTCGGATATTATGTTTAGCTTTAAAAAGAGATATTTTTGCCAAAATATTATATTTAAAAAATATCCTCAGTTTTCTACCTCTACTATTTTTATAAACAACGATAAAACTGCTACTCTTTTTTCTTAAATTATACTCTTTTATGTTTATGCTATCAAAAGTATAATCATCAAAATCATTTGGAAAGGGGTTTATAGGAGTGATTTGAAGTTTTACTATCCTAATGCTTTTATATCTTTTTTTAAATATGCTTCTTAGGGTTTGTTTGATTTTATTTTTTTCATACTTTATATAGCACTGTTTATCAAGAGTTACTATGCCTCCTGAATTATCTTTTACAGGCAAAGAGAGGTATTTTTTTATATTTGATATCAAATCCAAAGAAGGTACTTTATAGGATGACAAAGAGGTGGAAACAGCCAAAATAGTTCTGTTTTTTCTGGATTGCGGATAGATATCTTTTAATGTCAATTGATTGTTTTTAATACAATATCTCTGTTTTATGATGATATGTTGTTTGGAATATGATAAAAGCGGAATAAACAGAAGAAATATAAAAACAATGGAGCGGGAAACGAGGTTCGAACTCGCGACCCCAACCTTGGCAAGGTTGTGCTCTACCACTGAGCTATTCCCGCAAAATTTTGATGGAATTTTATCTCATTTTTTTTCATTTGTCAACTCTTTT
>JALVWW010000193.1 GCA_027023175.1 Campylobacterales bacterium | reverse complement strand
AAGTATCGCAAGACTTGGTAGCCTGACACCGTTAAAAGTGGTATTTTTTACTATGGTATAGTGTATTTGATCTTCAAAAATAACTTTATCTCCAATTTCCAAAGGCTTGTCAAAACTGTAATTCCCCATAAAATCACCCGCCAAACAAGTATTGCCACCAAGCTTTATGGTATATTTTTTTTCACCCTCTTTAGCAGCATTTCTAACTTCTGCACGATACGGCATGATAATGGTATCAGGCATATGAGCCTCTGCAGAAGTATCGAGTATAGCTATATCTATACCGTTATGAACTTTATCTACCACGCTTGCTACCAATACTCCGCTTTGCCACCCCACAGCTTCACCGGGCTCTAGATATACTTCTATATTATTGTATCTTTTTTTAAACTCTTTTATAATGCTTATAAGCTTTTGCACATTATAGTCATCTCTTGTTATATGATGACCTCCTCCAAAATTCACCCACTTCATTTTGGGGATATATTTACCGAATTTTTCTTCAAAGCTTCCCAAAACTGCCTCCAGAGCACCTGCATTTTGTTCGCAAAGAGCATGAAAATGAAGCCCCTCTATACCGTCGAGTAGCTTCTCTTTAAACTCTACAATCGTAACACCAAGCCTGGAATTCATTGCACACGGATTATAAATGGTAGCTTCCGAAAAAGAGAGTTGGGGATTTACTCTGATACCGGGGCTCGTTTTTCCATTTAGTTTTTCTTTGTGCCTAAGGTATTGTGAAAATGAATTAAAAGTTATATGATGAGAAAGTTCAATTATCTCATCAATAACATCATCTTTAAAAGCCGGCGAATAAGTATGTATCTCCTTTTTGAACTCTTCATTTGCAAGCCTTGCCTCATATAGTCCACTACAGCAACACCCATCCAAATATTCTCTAGCCAAATCAAAACTCTCATAAAATGAGTAACCTTTAAGTGCCAAAAGTATTTTAGCCCCGCTTTGCTCTTTTACATACTTTAAAAGTTTTAAATTTTGTTCAAACAACTCCTCTTCAAGCACATAGCAAGGAGTAGGAATCTCATCTAAAACCTTTTCTATCTTGCTAACTCTTTTTATCTTCAAAATATATCCTTTATATCCTATCAACTATCTCATCAAGTATAAATGTAGGTAGTACTCTTTTTAATACCCAAAAAAGTTTTGTAGGAAATGTTACTCGGTATCTATCTTTTGGTTTTTTAGCTTTTAAAATCTTCTTAAACTCTTTATAAACAGCTTCACTCGTGAGAGTAAAAGGATCATCCTCGCTACTTTCAAATCTTTTTATAGATTTTTGATAAGCATTTTTGTGATAACTATTTTCTATATCAATATATCTTTTAAATCTATCATAAGCATTTTTCCTAAAGCTACTTTTTATAGGACCCGGTTCAATCAGACTTACATATATATTGCTCTCTTTCAACTCAACTCTTAAAGCATCACTTATAGCCTCAAGTGCAAACTTACTAGCATTGTATGCACCTCTATATTTAAAAGAGACAAATCCCAAAATAGAGCTATTTTGTATAAGCTTTCCCTCATTTTGCTCTCTAAAGACTCTCAAAGCTAAGTTACCAAGCTCAACAGCACCAAAAAAATTGGTTTCAAACTGCTCTTGTAAAGCAACTCCGCTAAGATCTTCAACAGCTCCGGGCTGACCAAAGCCTGCATTATTAAAAAGAGCATAGAGTTTGCCTTCACTTAGTTTTAATACTTCATCAAAACCTTTTTTTATAGAGTCACTTTTGCTAACATCCATAACTACCGACTCAAACCCTTCACTAATGAGTTTTTCAACATCCTCCTCTTTTTTGGCACTTGTTATGACTCTATACTCATATTCTTCTTTGAGTCTTTTTGCACAATGATACCCGATACCGCTACTACAACCTGTGATAAATACAACTTTTTTACTTTTTGACAATCTCTATCCTATCTTCAAGATTGGGAACCAAACATAAAAACTCATAATCCTCATCACCTATAACTTCATAAGAGTGCGGTACTCCCGCAGGTATAAAAAGTCTATCATCTTTCTTTGCGGTAAACTCTTTTCCATCTATTATGACTTTTGCCTTACCGTTTAGCACATACTGTTCATGTTCGACACTATTTGTATGATATGGCATAAAACCACCCCTTTTTATACGAAACTTTCTCATAGCAAAATGTGGAGCTTCATCACTAGAAATAAGCACTTGTATGCTCACTCCCTCACCTGCATCTACTTTTTGCTCTTTAAACTCATTAA
>JALVWW010000192.1 GCA_027023175.1 Campylobacterales bacterium | reverse complement strand
TCACAAATTACTATAAAGATATCCACTGAAGCCAAGGTTTGTTGATAAAAGTTTTTTAACTCCTCCTCTTTTTCCACCGAAGTCTGAACCTCCCTCATAAGAAGAGTCGTACTGTTTACAAGCTCAGTTATCTCGTCATTTTCCCTGCTTTGTATCTCCTTGATATCTTCCCAGTTTTTTTGGGAAATGGCTTTTGCGTTTTCTTTGAGTATATCAAGTCTGTTTAGAAGGTTTCTCATAAAGTATACTGCAATGAGCAGCGACAGTACCGCTGCAAAAACCATGATAAGAAAATTGTTGAAAAAGCTTTTTTCAAGTAGCTTTTTGATGGATTGTTTTTCGATATCGAGTATAAAATATCCAAGAAGTACTCCATCTTTTTTAAAGGGAATAACCGTATGGTTTTTGAAATCGTTCAATATGGTGCCTATACGATGTTTTTTAGTATCGGTATCAGCCAAAACTATAAAGTTTTCATCAACTATTCCCGCATTTGCTATGATACTGTTTTTTGAAAATGATTTTAAAAATTTAAAAAGTGCCCAATTGTCATGAGCCAAAATAGCACTGGCTATAAAGTCTTTATTTGATAAGATATTACTATTTATCATTTCGTGTGTTATCTCTTCAGTTTGGGTCTTTGAAGTATTTATCGCAAGATATATGATAATAGAAGCAAAAAATGAGATCATTGCAAAAATCAATACCGCCAACTTGGTATAAATAGAGAGTGAATGAAGCCAGTTAATTATTTTTTTCAATTAAAATCCTTTGGATCGAGCGACTGGCAACCAGAAAAAGTTCTAAGCTCTTAGCTCTTAGCTCTAAGCTTGTTTTATTGTTATTTGTGTAATAAAATAATTGTTTACTCCTTACCACCTTACCCGCCTTACCGCCTTTACCGCTATTCCTCACTGCTTCTCTTTGATGAGTTTTAGCATTTGATATATCTTTTCATAAGTTTGAGATGTAGGTTTCTCAAAACGGTCGATATTTAAATGAGTAAGAATCTCTTTGCCAATTTTTGTTTTATGCATATTTAAAAAAAGGTTTTGCAGTTTTTCAAACTCTTTTTTGTTCAAGTTACTTCTAGCAACTATGGGTGAAATAGTAAAAGGTCCCAGCTTTTGGACAATTTTTAAATTTTTGATATCTTTAGGGTGTTTTTTTGCATATTGGGTAAGTACTAGACTATCCACACTTGCCCCGTCAACAAATCCATCAAGAACAGCTTTTATGGATTCTCCATGGTCGTAAGTATATATAAGATGGGAAAAAAAGGTATTGTTTTTTTTGCCGTGGGTCAAAAGATAATAAGTCGGAGCAATCGAGCCTGAAGTAGAGTCGGGGTCGGTAAAAGCGAAAATCTTTCCTTTAAAATCCAAAAGATTTTTATATTTGCTGTTTTTGAGTGCTATGATATCCGAGTAGTATTTGTCTTGAGAGTTTATTATGGGAATTGCTAAAAGCTTTGCCTCTTTTTTATCTTTTAAAAGAGTATAAGTTGAACTGCATACATAAGCTATGTCAGTTTTTTCCTCTTTTATATTGGAAACCGCTTCGGCATAAGTTCTTGCAAATTTTATATTGACTTTAAACTTTGAGTGGCTTTCAAGATACTTTTTCCATTTCAGATATGTTTGCAAATCTTCCTTCAAAGTAGTACCTGTAAAAGAAAAAACCACCTCTTTTGCATATAGTTGAGAAAAAAACAGTGCAATTAAAAATAAAGTGGTAAAAATTTTACCACCAGTGGAAAAAAATTTATCATTTTTCATGATAATATCCTTTATGTTTTGGACAAAACCCCTTAAACAAGGCATTTATTAAATTTTGGAACAGTTATTGCGCCTATAGTGACAAGATTTATGTGTAATTATATGCAAATAAATTAAAAAACGCTTTAAAGGAGTTGCCATGAGCAAAGAAGTACTCTCTAGGACAGAGGAAGAGATGCCGGTCTTAGATACAGACAAGTCCAGAAGGGACTTTTTGGAGAAGTTTAGCAAAGGCGTATTTGGCGGATTGGTTGCAGGAGGCATTATGAATGCTTTAGCACCGGTAAAAGCCGAAGCAAGAATGGAAGGAAGCAATATAAATTTTTCAACACCTTTCAAACCTTTTGAACTTCCGCCTGAATTACCGGGAGAAGATGAGATTCTTAGAATGATGAGAGATATTCAAAGAGCACTCAAAAAACCAATCGAGCAGAGAAACTGGAAAATGGTCATAGACCTTAGAAAATGTGTGGGATGTGATGCATGTTCAGTCTCAT
>JALVWW010000191.1 GCA_027023175.1 Campylobacterales bacterium | reverse complement strand
ATAAAAATGCCCCGACTCCTTTACCGACAAAGGCAAGTACTACAAACAAAGGGAGTATATAAAGCATAGTTATGTTTTGCTCTACAAAAATTTTATCCATAACCGGTTTGACCAGATATGCTACAGCCGCGGTTGAGACAGAAACAAGCACCATACCGAAAATAGCCAGTGCCAGTTTGCCTTTATAATTTTTAAGATACGGAATATACTCTTTAAAAAATTCTATCAATTCTCTACCTTTTTTAATTTTTTCGGATATTCAAAAAAAACAATATTTCCTTTTTTTCTCTTTATTTCATTCCAGCTTTTTACATTAAACTCTATGGCAATTACACCTGAAGTCGGTATATTTGTGATAATTGTATCACTGAAAAATTCCGCCAAATCATTAAGAGATGGATTATGACCTATTAAAAAAACTTCTTTATATTTGTTATCTAGTTTTGCGAGCATATCAATAAGATACTTTACGTTTGCTTCATAAATATTTTTATCAAATCTAATATTATCTTTTTTGATATTTAAAATATCTCTTAAAATTTCCAAAGTTTTTTTGGCTCTTTTTGCCGGTGAGGATATAACAAGGTCTGGTTTTACATTGTGCTTTTTTAGCCAAAGTGAGATCAGTTTTATATCATTTTTTCCTCTTTTTTTCAAGCCCCTCTCAAAATCATCCAATTTTGAATCGCTCCAGTCAGATTTTGCATGGCGTAATATATACAACCTTTTCACTTTCATTATCCCTTCAAACTTTTTCCTGCAAGATAACCGCTCATCCAGGCAAAGGCAAAGTTGTACCCACCTCTTTTACCTACTATATCCAAACTCTCCCCTGAAAAATATAAATTTTTAACCAATTTTGACTCCATAGTTTTTGAATCAACTTCCAATGTATCGATACCTCCACCACAAACCTCGGCATAGTCAAACCCATGCGTATCTTCAATAGAGCATCTAAAATCTTTTATCAAATATATAACTTTTTTTACATCTTTTAAACTCAAATCTTCCAATCTTTTTTTAGCAAAACCAAGCTCAAAAGAGATATATTTTGCTATTTTTAAAGGCAACAAGCCCATGAGCATTGTATCAAAACTACTGTTTGGATTGTTTCTACAGTTTTTAATCATGATTGATTGGAGCTTGTCTATGCTAAATTCCGGTATCATATCAATACTTAGTATCACTTTTTTATTTTCAAGCAAAAGTTTTGAAACAAAAAAGGATATATCAAGAATAGCAAAACCGCTCAACCCATACTTTGTAAATAAAACATCTCCCTCTACAGATACTTTTTTATACTCTTTTGAGAGTAAAGTTACTTTTGCTTCTATCTTGACTCCGGACATCCTTGAAACTTGTTTCTTTTTTGTTTCAAGCTGTACTAGCGAAGGATAGCTTGGAAAAAGATTGTGACCAAAACTTTTTGCCATATTTTCACTAAACGAACTTCCTCCAAGCTTGGGTGAAGCTTTGCTGCCTGTTGAAATCAAAACTTTATCATAGAAGTTTATATCTTTACCATTTGGTTCAAGGATAAATTTATCATTCTGCCTTGTTATTTTTTTTATCTCACTTGAGAGATGAAGATTTACACCTTTTTCACTCAGTTTTTCTTCAAATATTTTTATTACGGAGGTTGACTCAAATGAACGAGGATACACCTTTCCATCTTCTTTAACACTTAGATAAAGTCCCATTTCATTACAAAATTTTTCAAATTTTAAAAAACCAAATTCTTTAAGTCCATACTCCAAAAAGTCTAAATTGTTTCCAAAATAATCATATTTGGTTATATTTTTATTTGCTATATTGCATTTTCCATTGCCTGAAACTGTTATCTTTTTTCCTATGATGCTATTTTTTTCATACAAATCTATACTGTTATCTCTGTTTTTTGCATGCAATGCAGCTATAAGACCACTTGCTCCTGCGCCTATAATGGCAATCTTTGTCACTTATTTTCCTGCTAAAATTTTAAATGTAAAATATTTGGATATAAAATTGCTGTCACCTATTTTTGTCAATTGAATTCTAGCTGCCTCTATATTTTTTACTTCCATATATAAAAGCCCGAGAGCCAGTCTGCTTTCAAAATTATTCGGATCTGTCAATTTTGCAAGCTCTAAAAGTGCTATAGCGTTTGCATTATGTTTTGCTCCAATGGAAGCAACTGCTGCCAAAAAAAGCGTATTGGTATCTTTTTGTTTGTAAGTATCTATAAGTTCGTTATATATAGCATATGCCTCTTCATAGTTGCCGGTATAGATATCTACATAACCAAGGGCTTGCATAATACCTACAACATCATCATTTTCATTTTGAAGCTGACGCTCAAGAATGTCTCTTACATAGTAAAGCATACCTGCAATATGCAAAGCATTTATATATACTTCTCTAGCAACTACAGGTCCATAAAAAAGAGACTTCATATTTGTATCTTTTTTTAAAAAACTTTTTTGAACCTCTTTTGCAAAATATTCTATACTTTTACCGTAAGTTTTTGCACTATCATACAAAAGCTCTGCTATCATATCTCTTGGGAGTTTTGTTTTAAGAGTTAAAGATTTTTGGACAAAAAGCTTTCTCATTTTTGCATTTTTTGCAACAATGGCATCAAACATGAGATTTATGGGTTTGTTAGAGTTATCCAACTCAGCAAAATTTGCTGCAGACATATAATTGTTTTTTGTAAAATCTATCATAGCAAAATAAAACTTTTTCTCTTTTGTAACATGGTCATCATTTAAATCATTTGAAACTTCTTCACTGAGTTTTGTATTATCCTGATGCATTAACTCTTTTGTCATTATGGCAAATATACCTGAGAGATAATTCTTACTGTTTAAGTGATAACTTTTTATAAAATTTTTATATGCATTTGTATAATCTCCCATTTGGGCATAAGTTAACCCAAGATCATAAAAAAGTACAGCATGGTTTGGGTATTTGTTTTTTAATGATTCAAAGATAATATTTGCCTCGTTTATCTTATATTCAAGTGCTTTTTTTATTCCCTTGGTTATCATTTTATTGACTTTTGATATATTTGAGCTTTGAGAAAGAAGAAGAAGAGCATTTTTTGTCTGATTCAAGGAGAGGTCAACTCCGCCTTTTCTTATAAAATCTATAGTTTGATTGGCATTAAATACTTTGTATGGAGCAAAATAGAACAAAAGTCCGTACATATTTTCTTTTTTTTGCAAAACTCTTTCTTCAAACTCTTTTTGAGACAGTTTTAGATTTGTAAGAGTCGGTTTTATTTCAACCTCTATAGGATATATAGCTAGGACATTTTTCTTATAGTTTAGGCTAGCTTGTTTGAGATTGTTTGCCGCACTGCCAAGCAAACCCATATTGATATATGACAAAACCATAGCCATTTTAGATTTTATGGGCTCAATGTTCATTTGGTATGATTTGATAAAATGTTTGATAGCTATCGGATATTCTCCGACTCTTGCATATAAAAGTCCCAGTGTAAAATCATCTTGCATATCTCTGTTTTTTTCCAGATAATTGATAGCTTTAAGATAATCCCCAAAGAAAGTATCTATTTTTGCTAAGAGATAATTTTGCTTCTCTATATAGTATTTTGAAGATGGATGTCTTAAGGGAATCAAGCTTTCAAAATACTCATCTTTATAATATTTTATAAGTGCCATATAGTATGTATAAAGAGGGGCGTTTGCTTCATACGGCAGATATATATCAGCCAGAGAAATATAGTATCCAAACAGTTTTTCATCACCAAGTTTCAAGGCACATACAGCACTGTTTATAGCACTCACACACCTGTTTTGTCTATTTTTGATAGCATTTTTAAAATATTTGATAGCTTCTTTATATTTTTTCTCTTTCATTTTGGCTACACCGATATTATAATTGGAAAGTGACTCATTGTAGGTAGCAATCTCCTCATACAGTTTCAATGCTTCTTTTTTATCACCTTTTTTATATAAAAGATTGGCTTTTTGTATAAGTTTGTCCAACTTAAAAGAGGGAAATTTTAAAGAGTTTTCTTTTTTGATGATTTTTTGTGTAAGGTTATTTATGTTGATATTTTCTTCACTGCTTGTAGATTTTTTAAGGGCTATTATCAAAATTATGACTACAACTAAAAGTAAAACTACCAAAGATGCAATAATGATAATATTTTTTTTACTTTTTTGAGGAGCTTCCTCTTGGATGGCACTGCTCTTTTCTTCAGTAGTTTCTTCGCCCTCTTCTAAGATTATTATATCATCTTGCTCTTCAGCCATACTGCCTCTATAAATACTCTTTTAAAACTTCAGGTATTGTTATGGTACCATCTTTTTGTTGATAATTCTCCATAATGGCTATCAAAGTTCGCCCAACTGCCAAAGATGAACCGTTTAGCGTATGAACGAGTCTGTTTTTTTTACCCTCTTTATATCTTATCTTTGCGCGTCTTGCCTGAAAGTCTCTAGTGTTTGAAACAGAGCTGATTTCTCTATATTTTCCTTGACCAGGAAGCCAAACTTCAAGATCTATAGTTTTTGCCGCACCAAACCCCAAATCTCCACCACAAAGCATTACAAGCCTGTGAGGTAAACCTAGTGTTGTTAAAAGGTCACTTGCACACTCCACCATCTTGTCAAAGACTTCATCACTATGCTCCGGTTTGGTTATACTTACAAGCTCTACCTTGTCAAACTGATGTTGCCTTATCATGCCTCTAGTATCTCTTCCCGCACTTCCTGCTTCTTTTCTAAAACAGGCTGTATAACCTGTCATAAGTATAGGTAGCTCATCATCTTTTAGTATCTCATCTCTATAAAGATTGGTCAGCGGAACTTCGGCTGTCGGTATAAGATAGAGCTCTTCATCTTCAATTTTAAACAAATCTTCTTCAAATTTTGGAAGCTGACCGGTTCCCTTCATGGACTCTTTGTTTACTATATAAGGCACACAAACTTCTTTAAAGCCTCTTTTTGTATTGAAATCCAACATATAATTTATCAAGGCTCTCTCTAACTTTGCAGCACCGTTTTTAAGTACAGAAAACCTGCTTTTTGCAAGCTTGACACCTCTTTTAAAATCAATCCAGTCAAGATTTTCAGCCAATTCCCAGTGCTCTTTTGGCTTGAAGTCAAACTCTCTTGGAGTTAAAACTTTTTTTATCTCTACATTATCTTCTTCATCATTTCCTACAGGCACTTCATCATCAGGGATATTGGGTATATTTAAAGCATAGATTGCAAGCTCATCTTCCAATTCATCTACTATTTTTTGCTCAAAACCGATACGCTCTTTTATCTTGTCAAGCTCATCTTTTAAAGAAGCTACATCTTTTCCCTCTTTTTTGTATAGAGGAAAAAGTTTACTCTTTTCATTTTTTTGAGCCTGTAAATTTTCCAGTTTTGCTCTTTGTTCTTTTAAAACAACAAAAAGTCTTTTAAGTTCCGCTAAAATCTCTTCTTTGACACCTTTTTTTCTAAGTTTTTTGGCAACTTCATCAAAACTGTTTTGTAAAAGTTTTAAATCCAGCATTATAATATCCCTACTTTTTCTCTTATAATTTCCATCTTTTTGGATGCAATTTTCTTGGCTTTTTTTGCACCTTCATTTAATATATCTCTAACTTCATCTTTATGAGAAAGATAATACTCTCTTTTCTCTCTTGCCTGGCTAAAATAGTCCCAAATCTTATCTTTTAAAGTAGCTTTGAAGTGACCATATCCCTCTTTGCCGCTTTTGTATCTCTCTTGAAGCTCCAAAAGTTCATCATTGTTCATAAAAAGCTTACAAAGTTTGTAAACATTACAGTTTTCCCACTCTTTAGGCTCTTCCAAAGGAGTAGAATCTGTTATAATTTTTCCGGTTTGTTTTTTAAGCTCTTTTTGAGTTGTAAATATATTTATCGTATTGCCGTAGCTTTTACTCATTTTGGCTCCGTCAATTCCGGGAACTGTTGCGACATTTTCATCTATTTTAAATTTAGGGAGAGTCAAAACTTCTCCGTGAGCATTATTGAACTTGACTGCTATATCTCTTGTGATTTCAACATGCTGGACTTGGTCTTTGCCCACCGGCACTACATTGGCATCATAAAGCAAAATATCAGCTGCCATCAAAACAGGATAAGAAAAAAGTCCATGATTTGCCACAATGCCTTTTGCAACTTTGTCTTTGTAACTGTGAGCTCTCTCAAGCAACCCCATAGGAGTATAGGAAGATAGCACCCAGTAGAGCTCAAGTACCTCTTTGACATCTGATTGTGCCCAAAAGGTTGCTTTGTTTGGATCGATTCCAAGTGATAAAAAGCTGATAGCTGCATCTATGGTATTTTCTCTAAGTGCCTGTCCGTCTTTTAATGAAGTAAGTGCGTGGTAATTAGCTATAAATACAAAAAGATCACTTTTCCCTTGGTATTCCAGCATTTGTTTGATAGAGCCGAAATAGTTTCCAAGGTGTAAAATACCAGAAGGTTGAATACCGGTCAAAACTCTCATAATAATCCTCTAAAAAAATTTATAGATTATATCAAAAAGAGTCATAAAACTTTTTTAACCTACGAAAAGTTAAGTGACCTGTAACTAATTAAACTATTTTTGCTATTTTGTTATATCTGTTATTAGTTTTTTGAACTTCAACACTTGTTGTTTATTGCTTTGTCTTACACCTGATAGGAGAATATCAGTATTTACAACACTATTGTAGTATTTATCATTTGTTTCATCATCTATATAAAGATTTCCACCGGAAATAGAGCCGACATTGATTTCCAACCCACTGCTTCGTCCAAACAAAAATATATCAGCTGAAAGTTCTCCATCTGTTTTTCTGCTTATGTAGGGTCCTTTTTTACCAGCAACAACTCCGGCAGTCAAACTTATGGTAGCTTTACCGTCAACTATACCGTCAAGACCTCTGTCATTTTCAAATATCATGATAGCATCAGTTGATCTTACACCTGCTTGTAAACCAAAACTTATGTTTCTAAATATCACAAATGAAGGATCGCTCCATCCGTTATCATTTTTAACAGTCAGAATACCTCTGCCGTAACTTCCTCCCAGGAAAAAGCTCCCATGTTGAAGATTGGGGATAACAACTATAGCTTTAGCATTTTGTAGTACTTTTGAAGGAATTTTAATATGTGAATTTTTCATTATATCCATCGTGGTAGAAATAATTCTGTTTTCTTTAAAGCCGGCATATAAACCTACTATACAAAAAGAGACGACAACTGCCAATTTTGATAATGTTTTAAACATACTATTTCCTTTTTATTTCTTTTGATAAATATTATACTGTTTTTTTAAAAAATTAACAAATTTTATTTGGCATTAAAAACAATAAGTTACAATAGCACTACTTTTATAAGCCTTTTTACATAGAATATCTTAAGAGCACCTCTAACAATAGGCTGATAGATATAGCCGGTTCAAAAGAAGTACATTTTCTTTTTTTAGACAACCTCAAGCTTGCAACATTGACCAAAAATATAGGAGACAACAGAACTTTGGCACTTCATATGGACAGTACTATTTTTTAGAGATTTTAACTCTGCTTCAAAAGAGTTTCTTGGGATTACAGAGGGACTGATAAGAGTATCGGTTGGACTTGAAAATCTCAAAGATATTATAAATGATTTTATAAAAGCAACAAGTATGATATAATATCGATTATGAAAAAAATAATTTTAATCCTTTTATCATTTGTTTTTTTAGTCGCATCAAATGATATAAATGACACACAGGTGGATAGTATATTAAAAAATATTCCAAAAAATTCACCTGAATACTCTTTGGATATTTTATATGCAAAAAAGATAAAAACTTTAAAATTTCAAAAACCAAATTTCAATATCTCACATATTAGTGATTATCAAACATATATCAATGCATTTAAAAAACTTATGGAATATCAAAAATTTTTATTTTTTGAAAATGATTATTTTAATGATTTAAATAAAAAACTAAGTATTCTTTCTCAGAGTGCAACTCCCACACAAAAACTTGAGTATTTGTACTATAAAAAACTGATAGATATCGGCAAAAGCAAAGAAGAATATATAAAAACCCATATAAAAGAGTGGAAGCAAAAGCTGTATGATAAACTCTTTACAATCAATTTTCCTAAAAAACTCTCTTTGGCAAATATTTCCTATTATCAAAATATGTTAACAAAACTTGATAAAAAACTTGAGAGTTTAAAAATAGATCTTGAAAAATGGAAGATTGCCGCTAGTGAAAAAAATATATCTTATGTGCAAACTTTGATACAAGACAGACTAAATAAAAAATATAAAATTATGCAAAAACTGATAGATAATTATCTTATTCTTTTTTTTAATTATATCAAAAGCAAAGATAAAAAAGCTTTCAAGATAGAAAAAAATATCAAAAAACTCTCAAATGATAAAGAGTACAAAGCTTATCTGTTGCTACTTGGCTATTTTGAAAAAATGAGTTTTGGAAGTACGGAACTTTTTATAAACAATTCAATTGATGAAATAAAACTTACTTTTGAAAAAACATGGGACATACTTAACTATCCGCTTTTTAGTATTGACAAAAAAGATATATCATTGATAAACTTTTTTATTTTTACCGTATTGATACTTGTCGGACTTTATATCGGTAAATATTATAAAAAAACCATCTATTCTCTCAAGCACAAATATGATATAAATAATTCTACCACAACACTTTTGGCAAACATAGGATATTATCTTATACTTACCATTGTATTTTTATCATCACTGAAATCCATCGGACTCAATCTAAGCTCACTTACAGTAATAGCCGGAGCCTTATCGGTAGGTATAGGTTTTGGTTTGCAAAATATAGTATCCAACTTTGTTTCGGGCATCATTTTGATGTTTGAAAAGAGTATCAAGATAGGCGATTATATCCAACTTGATGAAGATACAAGAGGAACTGTTACGGATATAAGGATGCGCTCACTAACTATAAGAACAAATGACAACATCGACCTCATCGTCCCAAATCAAAACTTTATACAAAACATAGTTACCAATTGGACTCTAAATGACAAGTCAAGAAGATTTCGCATACCTTTTGGAGTGGCATACGGCACAAAAGTAGAAACCGTTGAAAAAGTTATACTAACAGCATTAAAAGATTTAAAACTCCCACATTATAAAATCGGTGCCAAAAAACCTCAAATCATCTTTACTTCACTTGGAGACAATAGTATCAATTTTGAACTTTTTGTATGGGTAAAGGATGAATTGACTCTAAGACCGAGATATACTACAAGCGAATTTTTAAAAATGATTTACAAAGCTTTAAATGATGCCGGTATAACTATACCATTCCCTCAACAAGACCTCTACATCAAAGAACTTCCTCCTTTAAAGCTCCAAAATGATCAAGATAAAACTGAGCAAAATCATAAGCAATAAAAAAATTGCCTCCATAATTCAACCTTACCTCGTCCCCTAAAAGTTTCAAAGGGTGATTGCCCCTATCATTATATCTTGGACTTATGTGGGTAATGATAAGATTTTTTACATTTGCTTCTTTGGCAACTTTACCCACATCCAAAGCCGTAGAATGTAAAACTTTTACAGGAAGATTTTCATATACATCTTTTGTATAAGTGGCTTCGTGTACCAAAAGATCAATATTGTTTAAATACTCTTTTAAAAGTTCAGGTTTGGCATTATCACCGCATATCATTACTCTTCTGCCTTTTATAGGATCTAAAAAATAATCACTCGGCTTATAAAGTTTGCCATTTACAAAAACTTCTCTGCCCTTTTTGATTTCCCCATAAAATTTTGAAGGCTGCAGTCCATCTTTTTTAAGCTTTTCTTCATCCAAAGAGTTGCTTTTGTCATACTCTTTTATATAAAAAGCAAAACTCTCTTTTGAATGATAAAGAGGTAAAACTTTTATACTAAATTTTTCAAACTTAAACTTGTCATAACTTTCAAACTCTATCACTTTGAGTTTGTATCC
>JALVWW010000190.1 GCA_027023175.1 Campylobacterales bacterium | reverse complement strand
TATATCAATGATCAGTTAAAAAAAGAGGCAAAAGCTAATGCTATCAGCAATGCTGACGCACAAATTTCCGAAATAGTAAATGGATATATGAGTTCTAAAGAGAGTAGAAAAACCGGTGAAGAGATAAGAAGATATGTTGAAAGAAAAATGAAACCAAATAGCGACACCATAGAGAAAACTATCAAAAATATTATCAAAATCACCAACAATAATGCAAAAAGTAGTGCTAGCATGAGTCTAAAAGGAGTTAGTACTGTTAAGACTTGGAGATATACTACAAAAGAGGGTGTTAAGTTTGTAGGTGCTGTTAGGGTTTGGAAATACAGTACTTTAAGGGCAGCCAATAATTTTAATAGGGGCAAATATACCGTAAAACACAAAAGAAAAAAGCATAAATATACAGAAAGTATGCAAGTTAGCAAATCTGTCAATGATCCAAATGATTTTTAAAGGTTAAAAGATGAAAATTAAGATTTTATTGTTACTTTTTTTTCTACCAATACTGCTGTTTGGAAGATTGCAAGTAACTCACTTGGTAACAGAGGGCCATGGCTATACAAGAGCTAGTGCGGTCAGAGATGCTCTTATTGAAGCAATAAAGCAAACCCAAGGAGTGGCTATTAGTTCACAAAGAGCTTATACAAAATCTATAAAAGAAGCTGGAATATCAATAGATGGGGATAGTTCTCACGGGATATCTATAAATGAACGCTCCATCAAGAAGATAAAAGAGGCAACAAGAGGTTTTATAAGAAATTATAGAATTATAGATAGCTACAAAGAGGGTGGAGAGTGGGTTGTTAAAGTGCAAATAACAATGTTAAAATATAAAACACCCGGTTTAAGTCCTCAAAAAAGAAGAAAGTTGGCTGTTATTCCCTTTAAATATAAAATCTCATATAATATTTTGGGGCAACAAGCTAGTGGAGAAATTGTATCTAAAAGATTTACTCAAGCTCTTATTTCAAATATAACCCAATCTAGAAAATTTACTGTACTTGATAGAGAAAATAGTAAATATTATACCCAAGAGAAAAATTTTATACTCTCTGATAATTCAGCAAAAAATGAGCTTTTAAAATTAGGCAATAGACTTGGAAGTGATTATCTTGTAGTGGGGCAAATTTTAGACTTTAGAGTTGATAAAATAACAGAACATAACACTATAGGTATTCCAGAGAGTTCTCGTATCGTTTGTAATACTACTATATCATATAGAATTTTAGCAATGGCAACTCAGCAGATAAAATGGAGTGAAACAGTTTCATCTTCATTCACTCTTGATAAAAGTGGTTCAAGCAAATCAGTTGAAGCTATAGTTTCTATATGTATGGATAAAATAGCAGGAAAGATTTTAAACCATATTCTTGATAATATTTATCCGCCGGTGATAGTAGCCACTACCTCCAACAGTATCATTATCAATCAAGGTGGCAACAATATGCATAAGGGTGACATATTTAAAGTGTATAAAAAAGGTGAGAGATTGGTAGATCCTTATACTCATGAATTTTTAGGCTATGAAGAGATTGAGGTTGGAAGAGTAAAGATTGTAACAGTTAGAGCAAAAGTTTCTTATGCAAAACTCCTTAGTGGAGCAGCTAAAAAAGGAATGATATTAAGGCGAATAAAAAAGATCTCAAAAAATATAATAAATAGCGGAGAAGCTACCACTAATGTAAAAATTACTCCTAGTGGCGGTGTTGTACTGCCGTTTGATTGAATATATTATAAAATATTTGTTATATTTACTGTATAATTAGAAATTTTACAGCTTCATTAAAGTTTGTAGAGTGTAGAATTATGGTTTAAAAACAAAGGTTTTTTACCTTTAAAAAAGTAGGAATTATGCTTACTGTAAATATTGACAACAAAGAGATTGAAGTCAATGACGGAGCATTGCTTATAGATGTGATGCTCAAAAATGGCATATCTGTGCCCCATTTTTGCTACCACGAAGCTTTGGGGCCTGATGGCAACTGTAGAATGTGTATGGTTGAAATCGAAGGGCAAAAAAGACCTCAGATAGCTTGTGATACCATCGTAAAAGATGGGATGGTTGTTCGCACTAAAGGTGAAAAGATAGAAAAAGTCAAACGGGGTATCTTAGAGCTAGAGCTTATCAACCACCCCATAGACTGTCCTGTATGCGACCAAGCAGGTGAATGTAAACTCCAAGAGTACTATATGGAAGTAGGACTCTATGAGAGTAGGCTTGACACCCCAAAAGTAAAAGCAAAAAAACATATACATCTTGGAAGTGAAGTTATGCTTGACCAAGAGAGATGCGTACTTTGTAAAAGATGTGTAAGATTTACCCAAATTTATACAAAAACTGATGATTTAATTGTAGAAAAGAGAAGCGATCACTCTGTTATCACTACTTTTCCGGGAGAAAAATTTGAAAATCCCTACGCTGGAAATGTAGTAGATCTTTGTCCGGTAGGAGCACTAACCGATAGAGACTTTCGTTTTAAAAAGAGAGTATGGTTTTTAAGTCACGGCAATGGAATATGCATGGAGTGTTCAAGAGGTTGCAATCTAAGAGTAGGACATGATAAAGCAAAATATCAAGATGACATAATTTATAGATTTAAACCCAGACGAAATGATAAAGTAAATGGATATTTTATATGTGATCACGGTAGATACTCATATAAAAAAGAGAACGACAATAGACTTTTTTATCCTTTTTTTAAGGGTGAAAAGATAGAACTTCAAGACTCAATGGATAAGCTAAAGGCTTTTTTAGATAAAAACTCTTTAGTTATAGTTTCCCCCTCTTTATCTTTGGAAGAACTTGCTTACATAAAGGTTTGGACTAGCAAAAGAAAATTAAGACTCGTCACATCTTTAAAAGAGTATATTGATGAAAGCTTTGAGGACAATCTTTTAAAAACAAAAGAGAGAGCATCAAATATCAATGCTACAAAACTTTTAGATATTGAAGTAGTAAATGATTTGGAAGAAACTTTGCTTGAATATAAAAATATCATAATCTTTTCACATAAAATTGCAGAGCAAAATTTTGAACTTTTAAAAGATAAAAAAGTTATCAATTTTACAACAACTTCGATAAACAGCGATAAATTTAAGCTTAGTATTCCTATAGCCTCTACCTATGAAAAAGCAGGCTCATATATCAATTGTGACTGGATTTTGCAAAAGAGTGACAAGATAGTACAAAAAGAGCTTCAACCGCCGACTATTTTGGAAATACTCGGTATCATAGAAGATGAGTATATAGATGAAAATAGAGTTTGGCAAAAGTATCTCAATCAAAGTCCTATCTTTAGTGATATCAATTTAACTCTTTTAAAAAGTGACGGATATCAACTGGAGAGAAGAAAATGAATACTTTAGGCATAAGTATAGTTCTTATAAATATACTTGTCGCAGTTTTACTCTCTTTGGGCGGTGTGCCGGTACTTGTCTGGCTGGAAAGAAGGGTGGCGGGTTTTATTCAAGACCGCTCTGGTCCAAACAGATGCAATATAGGAGGCTTTAGACTAGGAGGATTGATACAGTCTTTTGCGGATATGCTAAAGCTTGTTTTCAAAGAGGATATAGTCCCCGCTCATATAAAAAAGAGGTTTCTTTTCTCTTTGGCTCCTACGATAGTTTTGTTTTGTGCCATTTTGACTTTTAGCGTTATTCCTTTTGCGGATGATATTGTGATAAACGGTAAAAGATATATGCTCCAAGCACTACCGACTGACATGGGTATCATTTGGTTTTTGGCTTTTGCCGGACTTAGTGTCTATGGTATCATACTCGCAGGTTGGAGTAGTGACAATAAATACAGCCTTTTAGGAGGTTTAAGAGCTAGTGCCTCGACTATAAGCTATGAGCCTATCATGGCACTCTCAGTAATAACTATGATAGTTATATACGGGACTATTTCATTAAATGATATGGCTGTTAAACAGAGTCATCTCATACTAGGTTTTATCCCGGCTTGGGGAGTTTTGCTTCAGCCTATCGCAGCTATCACTTTTATAGTTTCAGCTTTTGCCGAGGCAAACAGAACTCCATTTGATCTGGCTGAGGGTGAAAGTGAGATAGTAGGAGGTTTTCATACCGAGTATGGCGCCATGAAGTTTGGACTTTTTTTTGTAGGCGAATATGTAGCTATGAGTGCATCTAGCGGAGTGATAGTGAGTATGTTTTTTGGAGGATACAATATCCCTTGGCTCTCAACCGAGTCTTTAAAATCACATATAAGTATCATCTCTTATGCTATTATGGTGTTGCTTCCGATATTGAGCTATTTTTTTATCAAATGGATGTATAAAAACAACAGATGGAAAAAAGCTGACGATAAAAGAAACAAAGAGAGTGCCATCCTAGCAAAAGTAATTATCGGGTTAAATATAGCCTTGATACTTTTGCTTTTGTATTTTAATTTGGTTGCCAAAACTCCAAACAGTGTATCTGTACTGACTGCACTTTTACAGTTTGGAACTTTTATAATAAAACTTTTTATGATGAATTTGGTCTATATTTGGGTAAGGTGGACACTACCAAGATTTAGATATGACCAACTCCAAACACTTTGCTGGAAGTATCTGCTTCCTATATCTATAGGCAACTTGTTTATAACCTCTTTGGTTGTTGTAGGGTTTGGGCTATGAAAATCAAAAAGATACCAAGATATGGAGATACATTAAAAGAGAAGCTTTATCTACCTGCTATATTCTCCGGCATGAAAGTAACACTTTCTCATTTTATAACAAACTTAAAAGATACGGATAATTTAAGGGTTGTGTGGTATCCTGAAGAAAAGCCTAAAGATATAACAAAAAGATATAGAGGTGTTCACAGGCTTACTCATAGATATGACGGAAGTATTAGATGTGTAGCTTGTTTTATGTGTGCTACGGCTTGTCCGGCAGAGTGTATCTTTATAGAGGCTAAAGAGAGAGATGACGGTATAGATGAAAAAGAGCCTAAAAGATTTGAGATAGATTTGCTTGAGTGTGTATTTTGCGGAGAATGTGTAGAGGCTTGCCCTTGTGATGCAATTAGAATGGATACTGGAATATTTAGTTTCATAGGTAAAAAAAGAGAGGATTTTATCCTTACAAAAGATAAGCTTTTAGCAAATAAAGAGCTTAAGGAGGGTTAATATGGAGATTGTATTTTATATCCTCTCATTTTTTGCACTCTTTAGTGCTACTGTGATGATATATGTAAAAGAGCCTATGACAAGTGCACTTAGTTTTATAGTTACACTCCTTTGTCTTGCCGGATTGTTTGCACTCTTTAGTGCTACATTTTTATTTTTGGTACAAATTATTGTATATGCCGGTGCTATAATCACTCTGATACTTCTTATCATAATGTTTTTAAATATACAAGAGGAAAATTTACCAAAAGAGCCTAAAAAGTTAAGAAATATAATTATATCCGCTGTAGTTATTATCCCCATTGATATAGCTCTTTTAAAAGCACTTCGTACGATGCCTGAAAGAGGCATACCTCTTCTTGATGATGGATTTGGGAGTGTCAAATCTTTGGGAATGGTTTTGTATAAAGATTGGCTTTTGCCGTTTGAGTTGATCTCTATTTTGCTGATAGTCTCCTTGATAGGGGCTATTGTATTTGCCAAAAGGAAGATATAATGAGCTTCTTTGGTGTAATGGTTGTGGCAGTTTTGCTTTTTAGCATAGGTACGGTTGGTGTTATTTCAAGAAGAAATATATTTGTTATATATATGTCGTTAGAACTCATGCTAAATGCTATCAATTTGATGTTTATATCTGTTTCAAGATATTATCATAGCATGGACGGACAAGTGATCTCACTTATGATCATAGCTATCAGTGCAGCCGAGGCAGCACTATTTTTGTCTTTAGTTGTACTTCTTTATAAAAGAAAAGGCTCGCTTGATGCCGATATATTTGATAAACTATCTCAACATAGGGATAAAGTATGAGTATATATCTTTTATGGATAGTTTTATCACCGCTATTTGGTTCAATGATTGTGGGAATACTTTATCTGTATAGCATAAAGATAAAAAAGATACCTGATATTATTTTTACTACTATTGCACTTTTGACACCTTTAGTTAGTTTTATTTTTGCATTTTTACTTTTTTTAAATCTTCACAATGGTTCAAAAGATATAAAATATAGTGTTTTTAAGTGGTTAAAAGTTGCTAATTTTGATGTAAATATCACTTTTTTAGCAGATTATCTTTCTATATTTATGGCTTTATTTGTAACCTTTATAGGTTGGCTTATACACATATATGCCGTAGGCTATATGAAAGGCGATAAAGGGTATGGTAAATTTTTTTCATACTTCAATCTCTTTTTAGCAATGATGCTAATTTTAGTTTTAGCCGACAATCCGATAGTGATGTTTTTTGGATGGGAGGGAGTTGGACTTTGCTCATATCTTTTGATAAGTTTTTACTACCAAGATGCACAAAATGTGATAGCAGGAAACAAAGCCTTTATAGTAAATAGAGTGGGAGATTTCGGTTTTATTATCGGTTTAGCGACCCTGTTTGTGTATATAGGTCAGTTTGGGTTTGATTATATGAGTTTAGAGGAGCATATTAATAATATTCCAAGCTCTACACTCTCCTTCATAGCCTTTTTTCTTTTTGTAGGAGCTATGGGTAAGTCAGCCCAGATACCTTTATATGTGTGGCTACCTGATGCGATGGCAGGACCTACGCCGGTTTCAGCTTTGATTCATGCTGCCACTATGGTAACGGCTGGGGTTTATATGGTGTCAAGATTTCATTTTTTATATGCGCTTACTCCTAGTATCGGTGAATTTATCGCGGTTATCGGTGCGATTTCCTCACTATTTGCGGCGGTCATTGCTATGAAACAAAGAGATATTAAAAAGATTTTGGCATATTCGACTATGTCGCAGTTGGGATATATGTTTGTAGCAGTAGGACTCGGCTTTTATAGTGCAGGGCTTTTTCATGTGTTTACCCATGCGTTTTTCAAGGCACTTCTTTTTATGGGCGCGGGCGCGGTGATACTTCAGTTGCACCATGAGCAAGATATTTTCAAAATGGGTGAAATGAAAAATGCTTCAAAGATAACTTACTATACATTTTTGGTAGCCACTTTGGCAATTTGCGGGATTTTTCCATTTGCGGGATTTTTTAGCAAGGATGAGATACTTTTTAATGCCTTTGCAAGCGGTCATTATATCTTGTGGGGTGTAGAGCTTTTTACTGCAGGGCTTACAGCATATTATATGTTTAGACTCTTTTTTACGGTTTTTATAGCACCAAAAAGCTCTAAGAGAGTTGAAACCCCCTCAAATCTTTCACGGTGGGTAACTTATCCACTTGTAGCATTGGCTATAGGCTCTTTGGTTGCAGGTTTTATCGGCGTACCGAAGATACTGGGTGGAAGCAATTTGGTTGCACACTGGCTCTCATATCTTGGAGAAAAGGATATAGAGACATCGCATTTTATTGAATTTTCCCTTATGGGTCTCAATACAGCAGTTGTGCTTGTTGGAATATATACGGCATACAAAAAATTTGCCTCTATCGATATGAGCAAGGATATAAAACTTTTCGGCATTATTTACAATAAATTTTATATAGATGAGATATATGATACGCTTTTTGTAAAAAATTTACAGCATTTAAGTTATTTTGTCGGTAAAGTATTTGATAAAAAGTTTATAGATGGAACAGTTATGATGTTTGCCAAATCATTTTACAATATGGGCGAATTTGTCTCAATACTTCAAAACGGAAATGTGAGGTTTTATGCATTTTCAATGCTGGTAGGAATTAGTGTGTTTTTTACTTATTTGATATATGTGATGGGGTGAGATTATGGATGTTGGAATATTAAGTTATATTATATTTACCCCGATGGTGATGGCATTTATCCTGATGATCTCAAAAGCTGATGCTAAAATGACAAGAAATTTTGCTTTTTTAACCGGTATTGTTATACTTATTCTTTCTTTTAAGGTATTTTTGGATTTTGAGCCAGTTTCTTATATGCAGTTTATTGAGTATCATCCGTGGATAGAGAGTTACGGTATCAGCTATTATGTCGGAATTGATGGATTTTCTCTTGTGATATTGATACTTATTGCAGTTTTGGTGCCCTCGGGTTATCTTCTTTTGTGGGAAGGAAGGACAAAAGGGTACTGGATCAGTATGCTACTTATAGAAAGCGGTATGCTTGGGGCTTTGTTTTCTTTGGATTTGATTCTTTTTTACTTTTTTTGGGAAACAATGGTGCTTCCTGTATTTTTGATCATTGGAATGTTTGGTCATGATGAAAAAGTTTTTTCAACATTAAAATTTACTATTTACACTATAAGTGGTTCTTTGTTTATGTTTTTAGCAATTTTATATCTAGGAATCACTTTTCACAATGAGTTTGATCTTTGGAGTTTTCAGTTAATTGACCTTGCGAAGATAACCATACTCTCCCCGACTGAAAAGTTTTGGCTATTTTGGGCATTTATGATAGCATTTATGGTTAAAATTCCGCTTTTTCCGTTTCACGGATGGCTTTTAGAAACTTATAAAAATGCACCCACAGGCGGAGTATTTTTACTATCTTCTTTTATGGCAAAACTTGGAGTTTATGGGGTTATAAGATTTGTAATGCCGCTTTTTCCCGATCTTTTTAAAGAGTACTCCTCATTTTTCGTATGGCTTGGACTTTTTGGGCTTATCTATTTTGGAGTTGCCGCTTTGATGCAGGACAATATCAAAAAAATGTTTGCCTACTCTTCCGCCTCACATCTGGGTTTTATTGTAGTCGGTGTTTTTGCTCTTAATGAGTATGCAATGCTTGGAGCTTTGTTTTTGATCATAGCCCATGCTATGGCAACAGGGGGACTTTTCCTTTTAGTAGGTAAAATTCACTTCAATTTAAGAACATTTGATATATCCAAACTAGGCGGTATTGCTAAAATCGCACCGCTTTTTACGATATTTTTTGCAATTTTTCTTTTTAGCATAGTAGGACTGCCCGGAACTAACGGCTTTGTTGCTGAATTTATGATCATTTTAGGCTCATTTAAAAGATCTATTTCCGTAGGTATAGTATCGGCGACTACTGTGATAGTTGCTGCTTCATTTATGTTTTGGATGTTTCAAAGAGCTATTTTGCAAGAGACTCCAAACGATACATCGAAGATGAAAGATTTGAGTTATTATGAAGTTTTAGGGCTTATTCCTATAGCCGCGGTTATTATCATAATGGGTGTTTATCCGGATCTTTTTACACTTAAAATCGAACCGACTATCTACTACTATCTACACGATATATTGAAAGTGGGGATATAAGATGAATTTATCACATCTATTTTATTTTTTACCGGTTATTGCTTTAGGTACAGGCGGAATAGTTTTGATGATAATGAGCGGTTTTAAACATATCAAGATACAAACTTTTGCTTTTGTAACTATGGGATTTTTGGGATTGTCAGTTATAACGGGGCTTTTAAATCTAGGAAAATTATACTCGCTCAAACCTTTTCCTTCAGTTTTCAATAAAATGTTTATAGCTGATTCTTTATCTTCATACTTTACTTTAATGTTGATAAGCGGCGGTATTTTTACTATGCTTGTAGGAAAGCACTATTTTGAAAGAAGAGACTACTTTAGAGGTGAATTTTTTGCTCTACTTCTTTTTAGTATATTTGGAATGAGTATGCTTGTACATTCAAATGAACTTATTACCGCATTTATCTCTTTAGAGATAGCATCCCTTAGCATTTATGTAATGACGGGCTTCAATAGAGCAAACAATAGACGAATAGAGGCAGCATTTAAGTATATGACTTTGGGAGCATTTGCAGGAGCTTTTTATCTTTTAGGCTCTTTGCTTGTGTATCTAAATACTCAAACAACACTACTTGGAAATATAGGTATATATATCTCTTCTCATCAAACAACCAACCTCTCTTTGGCGGAGCTTGGCGGAGCTGCTATCATAATGTTGATATTTTTTAAGATTTCAGCTTTTCCTTTTCAGTCTTGGA
>JALVWW010000189.1 GCA_027023175.1 Campylobacterales bacterium | reverse complement strand
GAAAGAGTTGCATATCTTGGACCAAAAGGGAGCTTTACTCATCAGGTTGCCGAGAGTAGGTTTGGTGCTTATGCTGATTATCTCTCACTTAGCGGAATCGAGTCTATATTTAAAATACTTGAAAATAAAGAGGCAAAATACGGTGTAGTACCCATAGAAAATAATACTGACGGCATAGTAGGCATTACGCTAGACTGTCTTGGCAAGTATAATTCCAAAATAGTAGCCGAAGTTATTATAGATATCCACCACTCTTTTGCTTCGCTAAATGACTCAATAGAGGGAATAAAAAGAATATATTCTCACCCGCAGGGTTATAACCAGTGTAGAATTTTTCTTGAGGAGCATATGCTCTTGGATATCGAATTTATCCCTACCAAATCAACTGCCGAGGCAGCCAAGATGGCTTTAAAAGATCCTGCTTCAGCGGCAATTTGTTCCAAAATTGCCGCTAAAATGTATCAGCTACCCATACTTTTTGAAAAGATAGAGGATAATTTGGCAAACAAAACAAGATTTTTGATACTCAGTGATTTTAAAAACGACAAAGCCAAACACAATAAAACCTCCATACTTGCTAAAACTGAAGATAAACCCGGCGGATTGGTTAAGTTTTTACAAATTTTTGAAAAAGAGAAGATAAATCTTACAAAAATTGAGTCAAGACCTCTAAAGAACAGTAGTTTTGAAACTGTTTTTTATCTGGATTTTGAAGGATATGTTGATGATGAGAATGTCCAAAGAGTTTTAAAAAGTGACTATGATATCAAGTGGCTCGGAAGTTATGCAATAAGCAGGAGCTAGGATGTGGCTACCAATAATGAATCACAAATCACAAGTTACTAATAATGGAGGCAAATATTGGAATTTAATAAACAATTAAAAGATATAAAAAATTATAGTGCAGGTAAACCCATAGAACTTGTTGTGAGAGAGTATGGTATAGAGCCCAAGGATGTTGTAAAACTTGCAAGCAATGAAAATCCGTATGGAAGTAGTCCTAAAGTTATTGAAGCTGCAAGAGAGATATGCGATAAAATGCATTTGTATCCTGATGACAGTATGTATGAGCTTAAAGAGGGACTTTCAAAAAGATTTGGCATAAAAAGTGATGAAATTATTATAGGTGCGGGAAGCGATCAAATACTTGAGTTTGCCGTAAGGGCCAAAGCTAATGAAACCAACAGTGTATTGATGGCAAAAACTACATTTGCAATGTACGAAATATATGCAAAAGGTGTCGGAACAAATATACTTAAAACCCCAAGTGATACTCATAAACTTGATGAGTTTTTAAAAATTTATAAAAGCAGAAAAGACATATCTATTCTGTTTTTGTGTGTACCGAACAATCCCATGGGAGAAACACTGACAAAGAGTGAAATATATGAATTTCTAAAACAGATAGATAAAAATACGCTTGTTGTCATTGATGGTGCTTATCAGGAATTTGCCGCATATAAAGACAAACAGATGCAAATAGAGCCCAAAGATGTGATAGAAAAATTTTCAAATGTTTTATATCTCGGTACTTTTTCAAAAGCCTACGGTCTAGGAGGCATGAGAGTCGGATACGGTATAGCAAGAGATGAAATTATCCAAAATCTTATGAAGTTAAGACCCCCGTTTAATATTACCACCTTATCTCTCAAGGCTGCGACCGAGGCTTTAAAAGATAATGATTTTGTAGAAAAATGTATAAAAGAGAATTTTATACAAATGAAAAGATATGAAGAGTTTGCTACAGCTCTGGGCATAGAATATATACAAAGTTATACCAATTTTATAACTTTTTTACTCAAAAATGATAAAAATTCTTCAGAAATTTCTAATTCTTTATTAAAAAAAGGTATAATTATAAGGGATTTGAAAGCATACGGACTAAATGCCGTCAGGATAACAATCGGCAAGAGAAATGAAAATGATAGATTTTTTGAAATCTTTTCACAAATTTATAATGCAGGACAGTAATGGACTTTAAGGTACTTTTGCAGCAAATTACCGATACTATACAGAAACTAACCCTTAAACAAAAGAGTGTTATAGCCGTTTCTTTGGTAGCCCTTGTGGGTTTTTTGGTATTTTTGGTTTTGTATAACGGTAAAAACGGAAGCAGTGGCTACAGTGTACTTTTTGACAAAGTTTCTCCTGCAGATTCGGCTCTGATTATACAGCAGCTTGAAAAAGATAACGTACCTTATAAAATTATCAATGAAGGAACTATTGAAGTTCCAAGTGATGTGGTTTATAAAGAGAGGATAGCGATTGCCGCCAAAGGTATTCCAAAAAACAGTAAAGTAGGGTTTGAGCTTTTTGACAAACAAAATTTTGGAAGTACTGACTTTGAACAGAGAATAAAATACCTAAGAGCATTGGAGGGTGAACTCTCCCGCACTGTAGAAGGGCTTGATCCCATTGAAAAAGCTGATGTTCATATAGCATTACCCAAAGAGAGTGTTTTTGCCGAGCAGAGTATCCCTCCTACTGCATCGGTAGTGGTACACTTAAGGCCTCTTACAAAATTATCAAACAAACAAATTGTAGGTATCAAAAATTTGATAGCATCTTCCGTTGCAAAAATGACACCTGAAAATGTAAAAGTTATAGATCCAAACGGTATCACGCTCGGGAATAATAAAGATGAATTTGATTCAGATGCGATAAAAGCGCAAATTCACTATAAAAACAGTTTTGAAGCAACATATGAAGATAAGATAGAAAAAGTTTTAGCCCCGATTGTCGGAGGAACTGACAAAGTGGTTGCTAGAGTCAGCATGGATTTTGACTTTAACAGAAAAAGTGAAGTAAGTGAAATATATGATCCAAATTCTGTTCCAAGAAGCGAACAAAGCGAAGAGATAAAAAAAGAAGGTTCTACTCCAACTAGTACCGGTGGAGTTCCGGGAGCCGTGAGCAATATAGGGCCTGTTCAGGGTCTTCAAAAAGGTAATGCTTCAAAAGAAACATATACAAAAAGTACTACCACAACCAATTATGAAATCTCCAAAAAAGTTTTGAAGTCCAAAGGAGAGTTTGCTACTTTAAAGAGAATTACAGCAGCCGTTGTAGTCGATGGCAAATATGTAGATAAAAAAGACAAGGACGGAAAAGTTATAGGCAAAGAATTTGTACCTCTATCACCCAAAGAGATAGCTCAGATAAAAAGTATAGTGGAGCAAACAATAGGATATAACCAAAAAAGAGGAGACGAGGTAACAGTTAGCAGTTTTGAATTTAAGCCGCTTTCAAAAAATGGAGAAGCACCAATTACCAAAACTTTTGTAGATAAAGTGGACCAATACATTTCTCCTGTAATTCCTCTTATAAAGTTCTTGGCGGCTGTCATTTTACTATTTGTATTTTATAAAAAAGTTATTGTGCCGTTTTCACAAAAAATGCTTGAAGAAACTTTTGAAGACCACGAGGAAACACTACAAAAACAGGCTATTGAAGATGAAGAGAGTGCAGAAGACACTCTGGATAAATTCAGGGAAATGAAAAAGAAAGTAGAGGAGCAGTTAGGCATTGAAGGGGAATTTAATGAAGAAGAGGTCAAATATGATGTTCTTCTTGATAAATTAAAAGAGTTGGTTGACAATAAAAGTGAAGATGTCGCAAATATCGTAGAGTCACTTTTTAAAAGTGAAAGAGATATATCCTTGAAATCAACCCCAGGAAAGGAAAATAGTTGATAAAGTTAAATAAAGAACAGCAGGCTGTTTATGACAATTTAACAATGGCTGAAAAGATAGCTATTTTTCTTATACAGCTTGGCGAGGATGCGACAGCAAATCTTTTTTCCAACATGGATATAGAAACTATTACAGAGATTTCCAAATATATTGCAAGAGCAAGAGATATAGACAAACAAATCGCAACGGCAATCTTAGAAGAGTTTTATGCCATTTTCCAATCCAATCAGTACATAAGAAGCGGTGGTATGGAATATGCAAAAGATATACTTTACAGGACTTTGGGTCCGGAAGAGGCCCAAAAAGTACTTGACAGTCTTTCCAAGTCTATAGACAATGCTCAGAGTTTCAGTTATCTTGACCAGGTAAAACCTCAACAGTTGGCAGACTTTATTATAAATGAACATCCGCAGACTATTGCACTGATTTTAGCCCATATGGACCCGGCAAATGCGGCAGAAACGATTAGCTTTTTCCCTGATGAGCTAAGAAGTGAAGTTACTGTAAGGATGGCAAACCTTGGTGATATTTCACCTTCGATTATAAAAAGAGTTTCAACCATACTTGAAAGCAAACTCGAATCTCTCACTTCTTACAAAGTTGAAGTCGGAGGTCCCAGGGCAGTTGCCGAGATACTTAACAGGCTTGGTCAAAAAGCTGCAAAATCAACCCTTGGTCTTATAGAGCAGGTTGATGACAAGCTGGCAACCACTATAAAAGATATGATGTTTACATTTGAAGATATTACGAAAATGGATAATAACGGCATCAGAGAGATACTCAAAGTTGCAGACAAGAAGGATTTGATGATAGCTCTCAAAGGTGCTCCTGATGAATTAAGAGATAAATTTTTAGGAAATATGTCTCAAAGAGCCCAGGATGCATTTTTGGAAGAGATGCAGTTTTTAGGAGCAGTTAGAGTAAAAGATGTTGAAGAGGCTCAAAGAAAAATAGTCGAAGAGGTACAAAAACTAGCCGAACAGGGTGTCATCCAGATCGGCGAATCTGATGAAATGATAGAGTAGCAATATGAGTATAAACAGTGTAATAGATGCCAAATCCATTTCAAATCATGTGGTTCAAAAATATAATTTTAAGATATTAAGCTCATCTACACACAATCAGGAAGAACAAATATCAGATAATAAAGAAACGGTACAGGAAGAGAGTGTACAAAATACCCAAAATGAAGAGCCGAGCAACATTGTTCCAAAAGAGGTAAAAGATGACTTTATAGCTGAATTGCTTGAAAAAAGCGATAAAATGTCCAGTGAGCTTGTCAAGCTTCAGATGCAGATAGAAGAGGGGCAAAAAGAGTTTGAACAAAGAATTGCCAAGACCAAAGAAGAGTCATATACCAAAGGATTGGAAGATGGTTACAACAAGGCAAAACAAGAGTATAAATCCGAGTTTGAAACTCTCAAAAAGCAGTATTTAGACTCTATTTCCAAGCTTGATGAAGCTACAGGCAAATGTAAAAGCTATATGGATAGTCTAAAAAATGAGTTGGCTGATGTATCTTTGGAGATAGCAAAAGAGGTTATAGCAAAAGAGGTTTCTGGTGACAGCAAGGAAATAGCCCTTGCTTTGGCAAAAAAGCTTTTAGATGATATAAAAGATGCAAATAAAATAGAGATAAAAGTGAACCCAAAAGATTTTGAGTTTTTAAAGAAAAGTTTTTCTGATATGCAGCATATAACAGTCTCTTCAGATGAAGCTATAAATGAGGGGGGAGTTATATTGATAAGTGATATAGGCAATATTGACGGAGATATAAAAACAAGAATAGAAAAAGCCAAACATATAATAATGGTAAAATAATGAATATAAAAGAAAAAAGCATAGATGAATTAAAAGAGATAAGTAAAAACCTTAGAGAAACGATACTAAATACTGTGAGTAAAAATGGAGGACATTTAAGTTCCCCCATAGGTGCAGTGGATTTGATAGTGGGAATGCATTATGTATTTGATGTTAAGAAAGACCCTTTTATTTTTGATGTATCTCACCAGGCATATGCACACAAGCTACTTACTGACAGAGAGGATAAATTTGATACTTTAAGACAGTTTGGAGGAATAAGCGGCTATACAAAACCAAAAGAGTCTGAATATGACTACTTTGTAGCAGGTCACAGTTCAACTTCCATATCGCTTGCCGTGGGTGCTGCAAAAGCTATAGAGCTTAAAAAAGAGCAAAGAGTGCCCATAGCATTTATAGGTGACGGCTCCATGAGTGCAGGTATGGTTTATGAGGCCCTAAATGAACTGGGTGATAAAAAGTATCATGTGGTAATCATACTAAATGACAACGAAATGAGCATAGCCAAACCGATTGGTGCTATCAGTAAATATCTTTCTAAAAAAATGGCTGAAAACTCTTACCAGAGGTTTAGGAAGTTTACAGAAAGGATACTCGAACACTTTCCCGAGTCTGCATCATATATGGCAAAAAAGATGGAGGATTGGCTAAAACTTATTACTCCGGGGATGCTTTTTGAAGAGTTGGGTATTGACTACATTGGGCCGATAGATGGTCACAATCTTGAAGAAATTATTGAGACTTTAAAGGTTGCAAAAGAGTTTAACGGACCGGTTATAGTTCATGCCCAGACACTCAAAGGCAAAGGTTACTCAAAAGCTGAAGGATATTATGAAAACTGGCACGGAGTCGGACCTTTTGACTTACAAAGCGGTGAACCGCTAAAGAAAAAATCTGGTAAAAATGCTACAGCTCTATTTAGTGATGCACTTTTAAGCTTGGCCAAAAAGTATGACAATGTTGTGGGTGTTACAGCTGCGATGCCAAGTGGAACAGGTCTTAAAAAGTGTATGGATAAATTTCCTGAGAGATTTTGGGATGTGGCGATTGCCGAACAGCATGCCGTAACTTCTATGGCAGCTTTGGCAAAAGAGGGATTTAAACCTTACATTGCCATATACTCAACATTTTTACAAAGAGCATATGACCAGGTTATTCATGATTGTTGTTTGATGGCTTTACCGGTTGTATTTGCCATAGACAGAGCGGGTATCGTAGGTGAGGATGGAGAGACACACCAGGGGCTCTTTGACATATCATACTTAAGAACTTTGCCAAATATGACTCTGTTTGCCCCCCGAGATGAAAGAAGTATGAAGTATGCAGTAGAATTTGCTTATAATATGAAAACTCCATGTGCTTTTAGATATCCAAGAGGAAATTTTTTAGATTCTTCAAAATATCCGGCCAAAGAGTATGAACTAGGCAAATCCCAACTTCTCAAAGAGGGCAAGGATATACTGTTTTTGGGCTATGGAAACGGAGTAGGAAGAGCCTGTGAAACTTATGAAATTTTAAAAGATAATTTGGATCCGGCTATTTTGGATCTTGTTTTTGCAAAACCATTGGATGAAGAGATGCTTTTAGAGCTCTCAAAAGAGTATAAAAAATGGTATATTTTCAGTGACAGTGTAAAAACAGGTGGAATTTATTCTGCTGTTCTGGAATTTTTAAATGATAACGGTATAAAAGATATAGAGCTTGAAAGTTTTGAATATGATGATATTTTTATCGAGCATGGAAATACTAAAGAAGTAGAAAAAAGTTTAGAATTGCTTCCTGAACAATTGGCAAAAAAAGTAATGGATAGCAATAGTTAGTAACTTGTGTTACCAACTACATACTACCCATTACTTGCTACACACTTTTATAGTTCTTCTGCGTGTTTTTCAAGATATTCGGCAACTCCGTCAGTTGAAGGCTTCATACCCTCTTCACCTTTGTGCCATCCTGCAGGACAAACTTCACCATACTCATTTGTAAAGAGCATTGCATCTACCATTCTAAGCATTTCATCTATATTTCTTCCAAGAGGTAAGTCATTGATAACCGCATGTCTTACAGTACCGTCTGTATCGATTAAAAAAGAGCCTCTAAGAGCTACGCTTTCATTTAAAAGTACATCAAAATCCCTTGCTATTTGCTTGTTTAAATCAGCAACCAAAGGATATCTAACCTGACCTATACCACCCTCTTCAACCGGAGTATTTTTCCATGCAAAGTGTGAAAACTGTGAGTCAACAGAAACTCCTATTACATTGATACCTCTACTTGTAAATTCATCAAGTCTATGATCAAATGCTATAATCTCAGAAGGACATACAAAAGTAAAGTCCAACGGATAAAAGAAAACTACTGTACCTTTTTCTCCAAAGTTTTCATATAGATTAAAATCATCCACTATCTCATTATTTCCTAAAACTGCAGTTGCAGTAAAATTTGGTGCTTTGTTTGTTACAATCATTTTTTTCTCCTAAGTGACTATGTAAGATTAGATAATAAAATTTATTAACAATGAAATTGTATCATAATATTATTAAATAAGTTTTTAAAATATTTTTTAGATGTACCAAAGAAGTAAATTTAAATAATTTTTGGTATAATGCCATAAACATTACAATAATTCAGGAAGTTAAATGGCTAAGAATTTTTTATTTACAAGTGAATCAGTTACAGAAGGTCATCCTGACAAGATGGCAGATCAGATAAGTGATGCCGTACTTGATTATATCATTGCTAGAGATACCAAGGCAAGGGTTGCCTGCGAAACTCTTTTGTCAAACGGGTACTGCATCATAGCGGGTGAGATAAAAACAACTGCTTATGCTCCTATGCAAGAGATCGCTAGAGAGGTGATAAGAAATATAGGATACACTGATGCAAATTTTGGATTTGATTATAGAAGTGCAGGTGTACTAAACGGTGTAGGTGAACAAAGCCCTGATATAAATCAGGGAGTTGATCAAGCTGACGGTGAGATAGGTGCCGGAGATCAGGGGCTTATGTTTGGATATGCCTGCAGGGAGACTGATACATTGATGCCTCTTCCCATATATCTTGCTCATAAATTGACTCTTGGTTTAGCCGGAAAGAGAAAAAGTGGAGTTTTACCCTTTTTAAGGCCGGATGGAAAGGCTCAAGTAAGTGTAAGATATGAAAATGGTAAGCCAAAAGCTATAGATACTATAGTTATATCTACTCAACATTCACCTGATGTTCCATATACTAAACTAAAAGATGCGGTTATTGAGGAAATTGTTCTTCCGATATTGCCGAAAGATATTGATTGTGACAATATTAAATACCATATCAATCCTACAGGGAGATTTGTCATAGGAGGTCCTCAAGGAGATGCGGGGCTTACCGGAAGAAAGATCATAGTCGATACTTATGGAGGCTATTGTCCTCACGGTGGCGGTGCATTTAGCGGTAAGGATCCTACCAAAGTAGATAGAAGTGCGGCATATATGGCAAGATATATAGCTAAAAATCTAGTTGCTAGCGGAGTTTGTGACAAAGCTACTATACAGTTGGCTTATGCTATAGGTGTAGTAGAGCCGGTTTCTATAATGGTAAACACTGAAGGTACATCAAAAATTGATGATGAAAAATTAGAAAAATGTGTTAGAGAAGTATTTGCCCTCACTCCAAAAGGTATCATCGAAGAGCTTGATTTATTAAGGCCTATATATTCCAAAACTGCAAGTTATGGACATTTTGGAAGAGAACTTCCTGAGTTTACTTGGGAGAAAACTGATAAAGTAGATAATATTAAAGAGTATTTTCGTATTTAATATCTGTTTTATTTTAAATTTGATATAGTTTTCTAAAATTTTTAAAGGAGAGAAGATGGCAGTAAAGATTACTGATATATGTATTAGCTGTGGTGCTTGTATTGATGAGTGTCCTGTTGAAGCTATTGTTGATGATGAGGATAATCCAACAGGAGAAGAGATATACTATGTATATGCAGACAAATGTGTAGAGTGCGTGGGTCACAATGATGCACCGGCTTGTGCCGAAGCTTGCCCTACTGAGGGATGTATAGTTTGGGATGAGTGCAAAGAAGGTCAAACTTGCAAAGAAGACAGGGGAGAAGTCGGTACTCCTGTAGCTGAATAGTATAAATTTATTGCAGAAAAACATAGTTTTATGTTTTTCTGCTTACTTCATTTTACTTCTTTATTTAATCTTTTTCATAGTTAATTTTTGATATTATCCCATTCTTAAAAATTTTATGGTATAATTATCGGCTTTTTATTTAATAATTATACAAAACGGAGAAAAAAATGGAACAAACACTATCCATCATAAAACCCGATGCCGTTAAAAAAGGCGTTATCGGTAAGATAGTAGATAGATTTGAAAGCAACGGCTTGAGAATTGCTGCTATGAAAAAATTAGAACTTAGCAAAAAAGATGCACAAAACTTTTATGCTGTTCATGCAGAGAGACCTTTTTTTGGTGAATTAGTTGAATTTATGACAAGCGGA
>JALVWW010000188.1 GCA_027023175.1 Campylobacterales bacterium | reverse complement strand
TATATTTGCCAACCGGATAAAGAATGGGGTAAGTTTGTATATCTTCCTTGTTTTCAAGCATAGCTTTAGGTGATATTTCATGCTTTTTCATACTCCAAAGAGCTGAAAAACTTACATCTTCGCTTCCAAAAACCACTCCGCTCTTAAAAGGAACTCTTTTGTTGATATATAAAAACCTCTGCAATGCACCAGTGGTTATGATGTTTGGGCTTCTTGCGCCGCTTGTCAGTCTGGCTGAACGGGGAGTTTCTCTGACCCCTGTAGCAAATACAATCTTTTGAGCTTTATACATTTTGATACCTTCAGGTGTAGAAAAGTATAAGAGATTATCTTTTTTTATTTTGTATAAAGAGTAGCGTGTCTTTATCTGCACACCGTTTTTTACTGCAGCTTTTAGTAGCTCTTCGGCATATTCATCTCCGGTTAGTAGCTTTTTAAATTCAGCTATACCAAAACCTCTATGACCACAATGTCTTGGTGCTCCACCTGTTTTTTCTTCTCTTTCAAAAACTATTGCATCATTTTTTAGTCCAAGTTTGGCTAACTCTATTGCACAAGACAGCCCTGAAGTTCCGCCGCCTATGACGGCTACTTTTATATCATTTATCATATCTCACTCTCTTTTTCACAAAGTTCAGCTACATTTGCCAAACAGTTAAAGCCCTGACATCTTCCCATGGCTGCTCTTGTTCGTCTTTTTAAGCCTCCTAGAGTTCCTGCCCCACAAGTGCCTTTAAGTGCATTTTTTATCTCTCTGTCAGTTACCAATTCGCAATGACAGACAATCTTCTCGTATCCTTCTTTTTCAAAATCTCTTGAAGCAAATTCTGAGATATTCGGTACTATTTCACCCTCTATCTTTACCGGCTCTTTTTTCTCATAAGTTTCACTTAGCTCTTCATAGATATGCTTTGCAAGTCCCAAAGATGCTGTTAGTCCGGTAGACCTTATGCCACCGACTGTTATCCATCTTTTTTCTTTGTCGATTTTTACTCTGTAGTAAGTTTCATCCGAAGCCGGTCTAAGACCTGCAAAAGTGGCGGTTATATCACAATATTTTAGTTTTGGCACCATCTCTTCGGCTTTATTTTTGAGCATTTTTAGTGTCTCTTCTACAGTTGAGGAGTCGGTTTTGCTTTCCTGGTCTTCCGCGGTAGGTCCGACCAAAACATTTCCAAAAGCTGTTCTTGTTACAACAACACCCTTTGTTCTTTTTGTGGGGACAGGTAAAATGATGGCGCTTATGAGGTCGTATGCACTTTTGTCATAGACTATAAACTGTCCTTTCCTGGGGATGATTTTAAAACTGTCTTTCTCTTTGATATTTTCTACTTCATCGCCATATAGACCTGCCACATTTATAACAATTTTAGCCTTTATATTTATCCTTGGGGTTTTGAGTAGCCAATACTCATCCAAAAATTCACCCTCTTCTACTTTGCAAGAAAATGCCAATTTTCCGCCGTTTAAAACACCCTCTTTCATGTATGCCAAAGGGGTACTCCAAGCCTCTATAACTGACTCTCCTTTGACCAAAATAGCACCTTTTGCATGAGTGTTTAAGTTCGGTTCTCTTTTGAATAGTTCTTTTTCATCTATTTGTTCAAGCTCTTTGACACCGTTATCAAAACCTTTTTTTAAAATTCCGTCAAACTTTGCAAGCTGTTCATCATTCCAGGCTACCACAAGTGCGGAGCTATTAAAAAACGGGAGATTGAGTTTATCTTTTATCTTCATAAACTCTTCATATCCTCTTTGGACACACTTTTGCTCTAGCGTTCCCGTAGGCGCATCAAATCCCGTATGCAAAAGAGCACTGTTTCCCTTGCTAGCACCCTCTAGGATATCATTTTCTTTCTCAATTAAAACAGTTTTGGCACCGTTTAAGCAAAACTCTCTAAATATAGCACATCCGACAACTCCTCCCCCGATAACTGCTATATCAAAAAGCTCATCATCTTCAAAATCAATCTTTCTTTTGGGAAAGAGATTGTTTAAGTCTATAGGTTTCAATTTTTTTCCTCTGGTGTAAAAATAAATTACACCATTATATAACCATAAATATTTATTTTTACTTTATTTTTCAAATAGTGGTTGTAAAAATGGAATTATCTGTTTTTTACGACTTAAAACTCCATCTAGCCATACTTCTGTGCCCTCAAGTTTTTTTCCGAAAGCTTTTTCTATCAAACTTTCATCATCACCTACATAAAGCAGAAGTGAGCCCTCTTTTAGTATGTCAGTTAGTAAAAGTATGATACTATGAAGATGGTTTTGCTCTTTTATCTCTCTCATCT
>JALVWW010000187.1 GCA_027023175.1 Campylobacterales bacterium | reverse complement strand
TTTGGTATCAGCCAAAGTGATACAGCTTATCAGGCATATCATGGAATAGGCAAATTTAAAGGTAAGCCTATAAAAGAGCTAAGAAGCGTTATGGCTATATATCCTGAACTTCTTACATTGGTTGTCAGAAAAGATTCAGGTATCAAAAAACTTACAGATATCAAAGGCAAGAGAATCAATATAGACACTCCAGGCTCAGGTACAAGAATGACAACTGAAATCGTAATGCATGCAGTAGGTCTTAAAGATAGTGACTTGGCGCTTGCTGATGAAATGAAATCAAGCGAAGCACCGACTCTACTTAAAGACAATAAAATAGATGGTTACTTTGCAGTATTTGGTCATCCTACAGCAAATATCAAAGATGCTGCTAACTCAGTTGCAATTGATTTGATACCTATAAAAGGTCCTGCAATTGATAAATTGTTCAAAAAGTATCCTTACTATGCACCAGGTGTAATTTCAGGAGCATTTTACAAGGGTGTAAATCATGACACACCAAGTATCGGTGTTAAAGCAGTGCTAGTTACAAGTACAAGAATTCCGGAAAAAGTTGTTTATACTGTTACAAAAGCAATACTTGACAACTTTGCGGCATTCAAAAAGCTACACCCAGCATACAAAACTATTACTAAAAAAAGTTTGTTAGACGGTTTATCTATTCCTCAGCATCCAGGAGCAGTTAAAGCATTTAAAGAAGCAGGTTTACTATAGTATAAAATACGGGCATTTATAAAATGCCCGTATCATCTACACATAAGGATGTAAAATATGGAAGATAAGAAAAATGAAGAAGAGATTAAGGATGAATATCTAGAAGATATCGTCAAAGACAATGAAGATAAATTGGAGTATATGGCAGGCGAAATAGATGATGTCATTGTAACTCCGAAAACTTCTGATTATGAAGAGAAACTTCTAAGTGAACTTGAAGGTCAAAGAGATTTTGAGAAAAACACTTGGATGTACTGGCTTATTGCTGTTGTAGCATTTTCTTGGTCGGTATTTCAATTGGCTGTTGTTGTCCATCCGATAAATGGAGTTTATGTTAGAGCAGCTCACTTGGCATTTGGTGTTTTCCTGGCCTTTACCATGTATCCAATACTCAAAAAAGCTCATTTAAGACACACTATAACATGGTATGATTTGGCTTTTGCTGTTCTTGGCGTTATAGTCTCCTTATATCAATGGTATGCTTACAATGACTTAGCTATGCGTTCGGGTGACTGGACTCAGACTGATATAGTTATAGCGATAGCGGTATTGTTTATGGTTTTGGAAGGCTCCAGGAGAGTTCTTGGTATCCCATTACCGGCAATTGCTTCTATATTTTTGCTATATGATTATTTTGGACCGTATATGCCTGATATCATTGCACACAAAGGTGCAAGTATCAGTAAAATAATGGGTCAAATGGTTTTAACAACAGAAGGAATTTATGGAGTTCCGTTGGGGGTTAGTGCCGGATTTGTATTTTTGTTTGTTCTTTTTGGAGCTTTGCTTGATAGAGCCGGAGCAGGAGAGTACTTTATAAGTATGGCATATAATCTACTTGGAAGATATGACGGAGGTCCCGCAAAGGCATCAGTTGCAGCTTCAGGACTTATGGGTATCATTTCAGGCTCTTCCATAGCCAATACTGTAACTACCGGTACTTTTACTATCCCACTCATGAAAAGACTAGGGTTTCCTCCACATAAAGCGGGAGCAGTTGAAGTTGCCTCATCAGTCAATGGTCAGCTTATGCCTCCTATTATGGGAGCGGCAGCATTCATTATTGCTGAATTTTTGGGTATAAACTATACTGATGTTGTTAGAGCCGCATTTATTCCTGCATTTACAAGTTATTTTGCTCTATTTTATATAGTTCATCTTGAAGCAAAAAAACTGGGCATCAAAGGAGAGTCAAAAGATAAGCTTCAAAAGGTATTCCCTATCTTCATTAGAGGTATTCATTACATTGTTCCGATATACTTTTTGATACATACTCTTATCATACTCAGGATGTCAGCTCAGGCTGCAGCTTTTAGTGCAATTGAATTTATGATGCTCATCATGATAGTTCAGCGACCTTTTGCCGCCATTGTGCAAAAGAAGCCTCTAACCAAGGATGTTTGGCTCTCAGGATTTACCGATATTGCTCACGGTATGGTAAATGGTGCTAAAAATATGGTGCCTATCGCAATAGCAACTGCTGTTGCCGGTGTAGTTGTAGGCTCTGTTACATTGACAGGAATCGGTCTGATACTGGCAGATGTTATTGATCAGCTTTCAGGTGGATATATACTTGCGGTTCTTTTCTTTACTGCAGTTACATCACTGATACTTGGTATGGGTCTTCCTACAACTGCAAACTATATCGTTATGGCAGCTCTTACAGCTCCAGTTATCATGCAGCTTGCTGCTCAAAACGGATATATCATACCGGCAATTGCCGCTCATATGTTTGTATTTTATTTTGGTATATTGGCAGATGATACACCTCCGGTGGGTATGGCAGCTTATGCGGCTGCAGGACTTGCAAAAAGTGATCCGATAAAGACAGGTTTGCAGGGATTTATGTATGATATAAGAACAGCAATACTACCGTTTATGTTCTTTTTCAATAATAAACTGCTTCTAATAGAAAGTGTCAATCCTGAAGATCCAAATGATGTAGCCGGCTGGGTTTGGGTAAGTAATCCTGTGGAGATAGTCAGTATATTTTTCTTTGCGGTTTTGGGTATGTTTGCATTTACTTCGGCAATTCAAGGATTTTTTGTGACAAAAGTCAATCCTTTGGAGAGACTGCTATTTTTAGTAATAGTACCATTTGCATTCTTGCCTGACTTGCTTGCAAAACATTTAGACTTAGGCTCACACTATGTATCCTGGGCTATCGCAGCAGGTATATATGCCCTTATATATATTATGCAAAAAGCCAGAATTAAAAAACACGGACACTATGTGCCTAAAAAAGTAGGCTTTTAAAGATACAATAATCAAGGAGAAGTTATCTCCTTGATTATTTAGTGACTCAAGGTTTTTTAACTACAAAAAAAGTAACACCTGCAATATTTTTTTCTTGTATTAAGTCCTCTTTTAAAAGTTTTTCAACTATATTTTTGGATTTGTCACTGAAAAAGTTTTCTATATCAAACTGACTTTGGGGACGATGAGTGAGAAGCTGTATTATCTCGCTTTCATCAAAATCCTCTTTTTTTGAAGGTTTGTTTTTATATATCACTGAAATGGGTAAATTTGTCAAATGTTTTACTAGTTCATTTATTTTGTCTTGGGTAACCGGTTTAACTTTATAAGCCGGAGGCCTGTCAATAGTTCCGATATCGACCCTGTCAGGTTTTATGACTTGTAAAATTTCATTTATCTTTTTTATTTCATCTTTATTGTCATTGATGCCTTTTACCAAAAGTATCTCTATGACAAGTTGGTGTTGAAAATCTTTTGAAAATTCTTCCATACAGCGATACAATGTCTCTATTTCTATACCTTTTAGGGGCCTGTCTATCTTTTTAAAACATTTTTGTGTTGCGCAATCAAGAGATAGTTTTACTATATCGATTTTATTCAGTATGTTTTGAACTTTTTCATCACAAATAGTAGAACCATTTGAGAGAATAAGTAGTTTTTTATCTTTTTTTATCTTATTTAATTCATTTACCAAAGACCCTAACTCGCTGTACAAGGTGGGCTCACCGTTTGAAGTAATGGTAATGACATCAATATCACCAAATTTTTCCAAAGTATCTTTTACTTCAGATATGATATCTTCAACTTTTGGAGGGTTTTGTATATAAGAGACTGGTTTTGCACCTTTTAGCTCACAGTATACGCAGTCGAAATTGCATGATTTTGTATCAGGGCTTAAGTCAATCCCAAGTGATATACCAAATCTCCTGGAATTGACCGGTCCAAAAACATATCTCATTTTTTAGTGATTTCTTGACATAATGAGACGAAGTATTTTGCATTTTCCACGGGGACGTCAGGTAGTATTCCATGCCCCAGGTTAAATATGTGTCTGCCTTCTTTCATAGTGTTGGCTATGGAAGTTACATGCTCTTTGGTAGCCTCTTTTGAGTAGAGTCTGCATGGCTCCATATTGCCCTGAAGGACATATCTGCTTCCAAGCTTCTCTTTTGCCAAGGCCATAGGAGTTGACCAATCTACGCCAAATACATCAAAGTCTCCATCTATATCATCAAGATATGCACCTATGCCTTTTGGAAAAACTATGATAGGGGTATCCGGATATTTTGCTTTTATATATGAACATATATCTTTTATATATTTCCAGCTAAACTCCATATATGCACTTTTTTCAAGTGCTGCTGCCCAAGAGTCAAAAATTTGTACTACATTCACACCTGAGAGGATTTGGTTTTCAAGGTATAGTTTAACTACATCACTTACTTTTTGCAAAAGATGATGCATAAGCTTTGGGTTGGTATAGATAAGTTTTTTTACTACATTGTAAGTTTTGGTTCCTTGCCCTTCTACCATATATGTTGCAAGTGTCCAGGGAGCCCCGGAAAACCCTATGAGAGCTTTTTGGGGATCTAACTTTTCTCTTGTGATTTTTATAGTTTTGTAAACATAGGTCAATTTGTCTGCCGCTTCTTTTCCGCCTGTAAGAGTATCAACATCATCTATACTTTTAACCGGTTTTTCAAAAACAGGCCCTTCTCCTTTTATGAAGTCTAGTTTCATTCCCATTTCATTTGGAACTACCAAAATATCACTAAATAGTATAGCTGCATCGACCCCTACGATATCCACAGGTTGAAGGGTAACTTCAGCAGCAAGTTCGGGAGTGTGACAAAGATTTAAAAAATTTCCGGCCTTTTCTCTTACCTTCATATATTCCGGAAGATATCTTCCGGCTTGTCTCATCATCCAAACAGGGGTATATGGTGTCTTTTTCCCTTTGCAGGCATCGGTAAATATCATTGTTTTCCTTAATGTTTTGAATTTTTATGTAAAAAGTATAGTCCCAAAGCCAAAGCCAAGATAGAAAGTGCAAAATAAAGCATCTCTTTTGCACCGCTATACTCGGTATGCAAAACTCTTTGAAAAAAGCTTACAACCAATACCATGACTATAACTTTTGCGATTTTATCTTTTAGTTGATCCAGGCTTTTTATCTGAAGAATTTTACTTGTTTTTATATCATTGCTTGCCTCGTCAATTTCACTGATAAAAAGCTCATACAGTCCAAAAGAGAATATAAACAAAACAACTGCTATCAAGTACAAGTCAACCGCACCTATTATGGTTGATACGAGATTTTCATGGAGCTTTGGAGGGTGTAAGCCAAAAATAAGAGACTTAATGGTAAAAGCAGATATGGTATATATATCCAAGCTTGCAATGACAAACAAAACTATAGCCCCAAGCAGTCCAAATATCACTGAAAGTATGACAATAAATCTGCTTCTCCAAATAAGTCCCTCAAATATTCTCTCAAGCATCATTCACTCTCTAGCTCTATCCATTTAAGTGCAATTCTTACAGCATTTGTAGCAGCCCCCACTCTAAGCTGGTCTGCAACATTGAAAAAATGTAAAATATTGCTTTCATATATATCTTTTCTAATTCTTCCGACATAAGTTATATCTGTATCGGTTGCAATGATAGGCATAGGATAAATTCCCTCTTCCAAATTATCCATAACTTCAACATCTTCAAAATTATTGAGGGCACCTTTTACTCTGTCAAGGTCAATGTCAACTCCATCATTGAAAGTAACAGTTATAGACTCACTATGACTTCTAAGGACAGGAACTCTTACGCAGGTTGCTGCAAGTTCAAAGTTTTTATGAAGTATCTTTTGAGACTCATTTACCATCTTCATCTCTTCTCTTGTAAAGCCGTTAGGCTGAGGAGTATCTATATGAGGTATGACATTTAGAGCAATTTGATGCATAAAAGCCTCTTTTTTGCTTTCATCTAATCTAAAGGCAAAAAAGTCCTGCATTTGTTTAACCAACTCTTCCATACCTTTTTTCCCCGCGCCGCTAGTTGCTTGATAGGTGCTGACATCCACTCTTTTGATACCGTACAAATCATCAAGAGGTTTTAAAGATAACACCATTTGTATGGTTGAGCAGTTGGGATTAGCTATGATGCCTCTGACCTTCCACGCACTTATATCTTCAGGATTAACTTCAGGCACAACCAATGGCACATCCTCATCCATTCTAAAATGACTGGAATTATCTATAACAACTGCTCCACTCTCGGCTGCAATGGGACAAAATTTAGCTGATATGCTTCCACCCGCACTAAAAAATGCTATGTCAACTTCCTCTTTTTCAAAAATATCTTCTGTAAGCTCTTTAACTTTATAAGTTTTTCCAAGAAGTTTTACCTCTTTGCCGACACTGTTTTTACTGGCCAATGGTATAAGGTTGGCTACCGGGAATTTTTTTTCTTCCAAAATCCTAAATATCTCTTCACCTACAGCACCGGTTGCACCAACAACCGCTACATTAAACTTTCTCATTTTTTCTCCTAAATCGTAATTCGTAATTAGTGATTAGTGATTTTATTCTTAATCCTAAATCCTAAAACCTACTTTCCAAAAATAGGTCATCCTTTGTTATAGTATCGTTATCGCTCAATATCGTAGCCCTTTCAATTACTGAAATAAGTTCTCTTATATTGCCGGGCCAACTATATCTTAAAAGTTCATTCATGGCTTCATCACTTATAATTTTATCATTAAAACCATATTTTTGGCAAACTTTTTTCAAAGTTTTATTTGCAATCTCTTTTATCTCGTCTTTTCTCTGCCTTAAAGGCGGAATTTTTATAGGGATAGTATTGAGTCTATAGTATAAATCCTCTCTAAAATTTTTCTCTTTGATTTTTTCCAATATATCGGCATTTGTAGCCGAAACAACCCTGATATCTATCTTGACAGGTTTTTGGCCACCAACTCTTGTCAGCTCTCTTTCTTGCAAGACTCTTAAGATTTTAGGTTGGAGAGATAGAGGCATTTCTGCTAATTCATCTAAAAATATTGTTCCTTTGTCAGCCAATTCAAAAAATCCTTTTTTTTGAGAGGTCGCATCGGTAAAAGCACCTTTTTCATATCCGAAAAGTTCACTTTCAAGTAAATTCTCAGGAATTGCAGCCATATTTATAGCAATAAAAGGATGCTTTGCTCTTTTTGAATTGTTATGGATATATTTTGCAAACAACTCTTTGCCGACTCCACTCTCTCCTAAAAGCAGTATGCTCGCATCACTTATTGCAGCTTTTTTTGCAATTTTGAGAGCATTTTCCAACTCTTTTGAATTACCTAAAAAGAGAGGATCTTTTTCATTTTTATCAGAACTTTTTTGTGGAAGAGTTTTTTGTTTTCTTGCTTTTGCTCCTCTTTTGATGGCTTTTATAAGAGTATCTACTTCAAAAGGTTTTGTCAGGAAATCTTTTACACCAAGCCTTATAGCTTCAATAGCACGATTTAGTGTGGCATTGCCCGTTATAACAATTATTTCAAAGTCGCCTTGAAGTTTTTTTATAAACTCTATACCGTCAAGTCCAGGCATATTTATATCTGTTATGATAAGCTCAAAACTGTTATCTATCTTTTTTAGAGCCTCTTTTGCATTTTTAAAAGTAACTATCTCAAATCCGCTATACTCCTCCAAGGAGAGTTCAAGGGATTTTCTCATATTTATATCATCTTCGACGATAGCTATCTTCATTTTTTCCTCTATGTAATTTTGGCTCACAATTATTTAAAGGTGCTTATGATACCAAAACCATTATTAAATTTAACTGTAAATCTTACAGGTTCCAATTTGATTGTGATTTGTGAATATGATTTGTGTAAAAGATTTGTAGAACTTGAATTTACAAATATACTCTTTTTCTTAAAACATTCCAAGAGTTTGTATTTGTATTTTTTTAAGTATTTTAATGTGGAGATATCTTCGGTTTTTTTTGGCAGAGAGCATATCTTTTTAGTAGGTTTATCACTTAGTACCATAGCTTTTGATATGTAGATTTGTTCATTTGTAACATATGAGTTTTGGGTGCGGAGTTTATAAGATAGGATAAACTCCGCATCTGCTTTTAACAAACTGTAAAGCAGTATCAGTAAGAGAAGATTCTTTGCCAAGTCTTACTGTCTATTTTTAGTTCCATTTTGACTCTATAAAGACCATCTTTATATGAGCTTTCGGTAATATACGCATCTTTTATAAGACCATCAACTTGAGTGGTGATTTTAGAGTTTTTCAGTGCTGCATCTTTTACTGTCTCTTTTGCATTTACTTTGACACCGTAAAGCTTTTCACCAAGTTGTCTGTATGCATCAGCAACGGCAGCTCTTTTTGCCAGAGCTAAAGCTTGGGCTGGAGAGATAGTGTTTTGTGGAGCAATTCCCTCTCCGACAACAACAAATTCTTTTACAGGCATAGCTCTTAAAAAAGAGAGCTCTTTTTTCTTGACTTCAATACTTCTGTCAACTGGATCAATATTTTTTTTGACCTGTATAACTTTTTGTTTTTGAGGAATGGGTTTTTTGGGTGCAGGAGAGTCTGTAGAGATAGTGCATCCGGTAAAAAATATACCAAACACCACCATACTTGCTACCAATAAGCCTTTAAATTTCATTTTTCCACCTTTATGATAATTTTATTTTTATAAAGCAAATACTATTCCTTTTTTTCGCTTGGCAAACTTAAAATACTGTTATCGTTTGCTTCAGCAATGCCATCTTCAATATCAAGTTCACTCTCCTCTTTGGGACATCTAGCGATACTGACAACATAATCTTCACCTTCAATGTTGACTATCTTTACTCCACTGGTATTTCTTCCTGCTTTTCTGATACTTTTCATATCTACTCTTATCATTTTGCCTTTTGAGGTTAGCACCATAAGATCTTTGCTTTCATCTACTATGACTACTCCGACCAAATCTTTTGTCTTGGGGGTTAGTTTCATAGCTATTACGCCTTTGCCTCCTCTTTTTTGCAGTCTGTATTCTGAAGCCGTGGTTCTTTTACCTACACCTTTTTGACTGACACTCAAAAGCTCTTCTTCATCATCATATATAATGGTAGCACCCGTTACAAAATCTGCCTCTTCTTTAAATCTTATACCTGTAACTCCTCTTGCAGTTCTTCCCATCTCTCTTACATCATTTACATCAAATTTGATACACATACCTTTTCTGGTAATGATAAAAAGATATTTTGCTTCAGGCATAACTATTTTAGCTGTTACAAGCGAATCATCTTCATTGAGTGTAATAGCTCTTACTCCTACGCTTCTGATATTACTAAATTCACTTAGATTTGTTTTTTTAACAAGACCGTTTTTAGTAAAAAATGCCAATGATTTGTTTTCGTCAAAGTCTGTTGTCGGTATAATTTCCATGATCTTTTCATCAGGCTGTAGATTTAAAAGATTGACTACCGCTTTTCCTTTGGCTGCTCTGCTGCCCTCAGGAATTCTATAAACTTTAAGCCAGTAGAGTTGACCTCTATCAGTTATAAACATAAGAGTATCATGGGTGTTGGAAACAAAGAAGCTCTCTATAAAGTCATCATCATAAGTAGTAAGAGCAGTTTTTCCTTTGCCGCCTCTTTTTTGTTTTTCATACTGTTTGAGCGCCACTCTTTTTATATATCCCCTATGGGTTATAGTTACAACCATAGGCTCGTTTGGTATCAAGTCTTCTATATCTATTTCACCATAGTCATCAACCACTTCTGTAAGTCTGGGAGAGTCAAATTTCTCTTTTACTTCTATAAGTTCATCTTTTATAAGTTTGTTTAACAACTCTTCACTTTTTAGTATAGCACTTAGTCTTTCTATCTCTTTTAAAAGCTCTTTTAACTCATTTTCTATCTTTTCTCTCTCAAGTCCGGTTAATCTGTTTAGCTTCATATCAAGTATGGCACCGGCTTGTATCTCGCTTAGAGAAAAGTTATCCATAAGTGCGGTTTTAGCTGTTTTTGTATCTTCACTCTTTTTGATAGTTGCAATGATGGCATCTATATTGTCAAGTGC
>JALVWW010000186.1 GCA_027023175.1 Campylobacterales bacterium | reverse complement strand
GGAAATTATCCAAGAAATCAAGTCATAGGAATGGCAGGAATACTTGATAGTGCCAGGATGGCACACTTTATATATGAAAAACTTGGATTTGGTGCAGGTCAGATAAGGGCTACTACCATGGGCGGACATGGTGACTTCATGGTTCCTCTTCAAAGATATTCTACAGTAGCCGGCATACCTTTGACAGATTTACTCAAACCTGATGATATAAAAGAGATAGTTGAGAGAACAAAACACGGAGGAGCTGAAATAGTCGGATACTTAAAGACCGGTTCAGCTTACTATGCTCCGGCAAAATCTACTGCACTTATGATAAATGCTATACTTAATGACTCCAAACAGATTTATCCCTGTGCAGTATATCTTGAGGGGGAATATGGTTATAATGATATAGTAAACGGAGTTCCTGTAACTTTAGGGAAAAACGGTGCTGAGGATGTTATCGAAATAAGTCTAAATCATTGTGAAAGAGAGCAATTTAGAAAAAGCATTGATTCTGTTCAAGTGCTTATCGATACATTGAAGGAGAAAGACTTTCTTTAGTCTTTTAAAACTATTTATTCTTTGAAAAGGAGATTTTCAAATGAGAGAGGTTGAGTTTGACGACATCGTCAAGAGTGTAAAAAATCTGATCATACATACTGCATATAATTTGCCTGAAGATGCTTTAAATGCTTTGAAAAAAGCACATGAAGAGGAGAAGAGTCCAGTTTGCAAAGAGGTATTGGAGCAAATTTTAGAAAATGCAAAAATTGCAAGAGAAGAGGATAGACCGCTTTGTCAAGATACAGGTTTGGCAGTATTTTTTCTAAAAGTTGGAGAGGATTTTAAAGTAAAAGGCGGTAGTTTAAAAGATGCTATCAACAAAGGAACCGAGCTAGGCTATAAAGAGGGATATTTAAGAGCTTCTACATGTGATTGTTTTACCAGAGCCAATCTGAAAGATACGGTTGGATACAATTTGCCTGCAGTTATACATTTTGATTTGGTAGAGGGTGATAAATTAGAAATCGAATATGCCGCAAAAGGCGGCGGTAGTGAAAATGTAAGTCGTGCTACTGTTCTGGCACCAGCACAAGGGAAAAAAGGTATATTAAACTTTGTAAAAGAGGTTGTTTCCAACGCAGGTCCAAATCCTTGTCCTCCTATTATAGTTGGAGTAGGCATAGGCGGTACTTTTGAAAAAGCTGCCATTTCAAGCAAGCATGCACTTTTTAGAGAAGCGGGATCAAAAAATACAGACCCTGAACTGGATGAGTTTGAGCAAGAGATACTTGAAGAGTTAAATAAACTAGGAATAGGTGCTATGGGAATGGGTGGAACAAAAACAGTACTTGCCGTCCATATTGAGAGACAACCTTGTCATATCGCTTCGCTTCCTGTAAGCGTAAATGTTCAGTGCCACAGTTCAAGACACTCACATATCACTATATAAGGATATATTATGAGTAAAACATATCATTTGACAATGCCACTTAGTGACGAAGATGTTGTGCAATTAAAAGCAGGAGATATAGTCTATCTTACAGGCATTATGTATACTGCAAGAGATGCAGCGCATAAAAGACTGGTTGATTTGATTGAAGAGGGCAAAGAGTTGCCTTTTGACTTGAAAGGCTCTGTTATATATTTTGTAGGACCTACTCCTCCAAAACCGGGTGATCCTATAGGAAGTGCGGGACCGACTACTAGCTACAGGATGGATGCATACTCACCTATACTTATCGAACATGGTCAAAAGGGAATGATAGGTAAAGGTAAAAGAAATGAAGCGGTAAAAGAGGCTTGTAAAAAATACAAAGCTATATACTTTGGTGCCACAGGAGGTGCAGGAGCACTTATAGGAAAAACTATAAAAAGTGCCGAAGTTATAGCATATCCCGAGCTTGGACCAGAAGCTATAAGAAAACTAGAAGTTGAGGAATTTCCCGTAACAGTTATAAATGATACTTATGGAAATGATTTATATGATATGGGTAGAGCGCAATATGAAGTAAAAGATTGAGATAAATTCAGGGAGGGAATATTTTATAATTACCCTCTCTTAAAGCAAAAATACAAAAAAGGAGAACAGGTTGAATATACACGAATATCAAGCTAAAGAAATCTTTAGACAATATGGTGTCCCGACTCCAAGAGGGAAGGTTGCTTTTACAGTTGAAGAAGCTGTAGAAAATGCCAAAGAACTTGGAGGAAATATTTGGGTTGTAAAGGCTCAGATCCATGCCGGCGGAAGAGGACTTGGCGGTGGAGTAAAGTTAGCAAAAAGCCTTGATGAAGTTAGAGAACTTGCTAATGAAATT
>JALVWW010000185.1 GCA_027023175.1 Campylobacterales bacterium | reverse complement strand
GTAGTAAATATAGAAGTTTGCCTTACTTTTTGAATCGCACTTTCAAGAGTTAAATTCTCATTTTCCATAAAACTCCTAACTCTTTCAAAGAGTGCAAAAGCCGGATGCCCCTCGTTTAGATGGAGTATAGAGTACTCGATCCCTAACTCTTCAAGCACTTTATACCCGCCGATTCCTAAAACTATCTGCTGCCTTAGTCTTTGATTGAGATCCGGTACATACAAATGTGAACTTATCTGCCTATCCCATGGATCATTTTTATCTATATCTGTATCAAGCAGATATAAAGTAACTCTTCCAACATTTATCTTCCATACACTTGCATAAATAGGAGGGTCGATAAAAGGAACTTGAAAAGTAAAATGTTCACCATTTTTATCCAAAACTCTCTCAATAGGAGCTACATCTTTATCTATCGTTTCATTTGTTCCGTTTTGCCAACCGTCACTTCCTATAACTTGTCTGATATAGCCCTGAGGATACATAAAGCCTATACCCACCATCGGTATATTCATATCACTTGACTCTTTTAGTATATCTCCTGCTAAAAAACCAAGTCCTCCTGAATATATCGGAACTGAGTGATGTAACCCATACTCTGCACAAAAGTAAGCAACAGGAAGAGATCTCTCTTTTTGCTCTTTATTATTTATATAATTTTCAAAAAGAGTTAAAACATATCTATACTCTTTCATAAACTTTTCATCATTTATCAAATCAGCAAAATCATCATTTGATAAACTTTTTAAAAGTTTTATGGGGTTGTGTCCGCTCTCTTTCCAAAGATATGGACTTATATGTTTAAAAAGTGCTTTTCCTCTTGGATTCCAACTCCACCAGAGATTTAGAGAAATTTTTTCAAGCCCCTCTATCTCTTTTGGAAGTTTCGGTATCGCTATATTTGTAGATGGGTCGCTTCCATTCATTTTATCTCCAATAATATTTTGCTCTATCTCCAAGTCTAGCCTCTATCTCAAGAAGTCTATTATACTTAGCAAGTCTTTCACTTCTTGAGGCTGAGCCGGTTTTTAAATGTCCCGTTCCCATAGCTACCGTAAAGTCAGCCAAAAATGTATCACAAGTCTCACCTGAGCGGTGTGAAACAAAAGCTCTCCAGTTGTGCTCAAAGCATAATTTGACCGCATCAACCGTTTCGCTGACTGTTCCGATTTGATTTAGTTTGATGAGTGAAGCATTTGCGGTATGCTCTTTGATGCCTTTTTGGATAAATTTTGTATTGGTTACAAATATATCATCACCGACTACTTCTATCTTGTCTCCAAGCTCTTTTGTAAACTTTTTAAATCCTTCCCAATCCTCTTCAGCCAACGGGTCTTCCCATAAAATGATGGGGTACTTTTTAACCCACTCTTTTGCCATCTCTATCATTTCATCTGTTGTTTTTACTCCACCGCCTGACCATTTAAGATCATATTTGCCTTTTTTGCCGACAACAAAAGAGGTAGCCGCACTATCAAGTGCTATAGATATATCAACTCCCGGCTTATAACCGCTTTTTTCTATCGCTTCTATGATGATCTCTATAGCTTCTTCATTACTTCCTAAATTTGGAGCAAAACCACCCTCATCTCCAACTGAAGTAGCCAAACCTCTCTCTTTTAAAAGTTTTTTTAGAGTATGAAAAGTTTCACTAACATATCTAAGCCCCTCTTTAAATGTAGGAGCTCCAGCCGGCACAGCCATAAACTCTTGGATATCCACACTATTATCCGCATGCTCTCCACCGTTTAGTATATTCATACAAGGCACGGGAATCCTACAAGCTTGAGAGCCTCCAAGATACTCATAAATCTCAAGTCGATGGCTTGCTGCAGCCGCTTTAACCGCCGCCATAGAGACTCCCAAAATTGCATTTGCTCCAAGTTTATCTTTATTTGTCGTGCCGTCAAGCTCCAAAAGAGTTTGATCTATCTTTAACTGTTCAGTTACATCCATCCCGAAAAGTGCCGGTGCAATGACATTATTTACATTCTCAACAGCTCTTAAAACCCCTTTACCGCCATACCTGCTTTTATCCCCATCTCTTAACTCACAAGCCTCATACTCACCCGTACTAGCCCCACTAGGAACAGATGAACGAACAAAAGTACCATCCTCAAGCTCCATAAAAACCCTAACAGTAGGATTGCCCCTACTATCAAGTATCTCCATAGCACTTATATTTGTAATCCTGCTTGACATAAATTTCTCCTTTTCTTTCGTGATTAGTGATTAGTTTTTTTCTAATCACGAGTTACGAGTCACGAGTCACGATTTTCTCATCATACTTGCAAAAAACAGTTGCTGAGCTAATTTGCCAAATCCTTCCGCTAGTGTCGGGTGAGGATGGATTGCACTCATAACATCCATAACACTCATCTTTTTAGCAACGATTAAAGCTGCTTCACCTGCTAAAGATGCGGCATCTTCGCTTAGTATCTGTATGCCTATGATTTTACTCTTTTTATCTAAAACAAATTTGATAAAACCTATCTCTTCTTTATCTATTTGAGCTTTTGCATCTATTTTATAGTCATATTTTGCTACTTTTACTTCCAAACCCATATCTTTTGCCTCATCTTCGCTTAAGCCGACAGATGCGATCTCGGGACTTGTAAAAAGTACCCATGAGTTTTTAGAAAAATCCACTTTGTGTGAAGTTGGAGCAAACATATTGTGCACTACGATACCTGCTTCATAAGTAGCGGTATGAGCAAACTTTGGAGCATTTATACAGTCCCCACAGGCGAATATATGATCAACAGTAGTTTTTAAAGTTTCATCTACTTTAACTCCATGTCTATCAAATTCAACCCCAATTTTATCAAGTCCTAACTCATCAACATTTGCTACTCTTCCGGTTGCCAAAAGAACTTTTGGAGCATTTAAAACTTTCTCTTTACCATCTTGAGAAAATTTTACACTAAATATTTCATCTTCATAATCTATGCTTTCGATATTTGCATTTAACTCTATATCAACTCCGCTATCTACCATTCTTTTTTGAACCGCCAAAGCTGCATCCTTATCCACTCTTTTTAGTATCCTCTCACCCCTTTCAAGTATATGAGTTTTAACCCCAAGTTCATTAAACATCCCGGCTAACTCACAGCTTATAGCTCCGGCTCCTACAAAAATTATTTCGCTCGGTAATTTTTCTTCAAAAAACACATCCCTATTTGTCCAAGCCTTTTGAACTCCGTCTCCTTTAAAAGGAGGTAGATTTACTTTGCCTCCTGTAGCTATAAGGGCTTTTTTAAATCGTATCAACTCATCATTTACTTTGATAGTATGCTCATCTTCAAAAGTAGCAACCCCTTGAAGATACTCTAAGTTTGGATTTTTCTCTATCTGCATAAATGCCGCATCACCTCTTCTTTTGACGATAGCCTCTTTATCTCTTAGCACCTCTTCCCAATGAATTTGGGGTTCACTTTTAAGAGCTACATGAAATTTTGAAGCATCTTTTAACATTTTATATCTATTTGCCGCATTTTCTAAAACTTTTGAAGGGATACACCCCTCAAACAGACACTCACCCCCGGGTCTTTCTCTCTTATCGACAAGTAAAACTTTCTTTCCAAACATAGCTGCCGCCATAGCAGCCGGAGTTCCCGCAGGTCCCGCTCCGATAACTACTAAATCAAACTCTTTCATTTTTACTCCTCATATTAGGGTTTAGGTTTTAGGGTTTAGGATTTAGAAAAAATGCAGCTCTCAATCCTACATCCTAAATCCTAAGCCCTTTTACTGTTATATCATAAATGGCATTTGCCATTTTTATAGCCTCTTTTAACTCTCTTTGATGTATGTTTCTGCCCGTTCCGTTTCCTCTGCTGCCACCTTTGTGGATTTGTTCGTATAACTCTTTTAAAAACTCTTTTTCATCTATCTTGCTTCCGCCTTCACAAAGTACACCTGATCTTCCTGCGGCTGTGGTAACTTCTTTCAGAGCTTTAGTATCAAGTTTGCCTTTTTTATATGGAACTTTGAGTTTTATAAAATCAGCCCCTAAACAAGCTCCAACCCCCGCAGCTCCTGCTATCAAGTGTCCGTCATGCTCATCTTTTACATAATTTCCTTTTGGATATATCCACAAGACTGCTAAAAGTGCATTTTGGTGAGCTTGATGAACTATGTTTGCAGCTTCTCTTAGCATTTCATGCTCATACTCGCTTCCAAGATACACGGTATATCCCACACCTAGTATCTTTAAACCGCTCTGTTTTTTAAATTTTACAATATCTTCGACACTAAGCCATTGTTTTGAATAGGGATCTTTATCACTATAAGGTATGAGGTTGGTTTTTGAATTTAGCTTGACAAGATAGGGTATATCTTTATAGTCTCTTGCATAGCGGCAAATAAGTCCAAACTGTGTGGCAAATACACCTATATTGGCTTTTGAAGCGATCTTAAAAAGATGTTCAGGGTCATTATCTTCCAAGGGGATACCTTTTCCAAAGAAGTCATTGTTTAAATGCTCCACTTTTTGGTCACCTGCAAAAAGCATAAGCCTCCCGCTTCCGCCTGTTGCTTTTTTAAAATTTTTTAAAAACTCTTTCTCTTTCTTAGCAGGTACATCTGCCGGTAAATATTTTTTTAAATTCATTTTAGACTCCTTGTATATTAGGATTTAGGTTTTAGGTTTTAGGTTTTAGAAAATAGCAAAAATCCTACATCCTACATCCTAAATCCTTATTCCTATTTCCCTTCTAACTCTCCTACTTTTTGCAAAGTCTTTAAAACGCTATCGGGATTTAGACTGATAGAATCTATGCCCAATTTTACTAAAAATTCGGCAACTTCGGGATAGTCTGAGGGTGCTTGACCGCAGATACCGCTGTGGCGGTTGTTTCTTTGACATCCTTTGACGGCTAACTCAATCATTTTCATAACTCCCGGGTCTCTTTCATCATAATCAAACGCTACTACTTCACTATCCCTGTCAACTCCTAATGTTAGCTGAGTTAAGTCATTGCTACCTATACTGAAACCATCATAAATTTTACTAAATTCATCTATTTGTATGACATTATTGGGTATTTCACACATTACATATATCTCTAAGCCGTTTTCACCCTTTTTAAGACCGTATTTTGCCATAGTTTCAAGTACTCTTTTGCCCTCCTCTACTCTTCTGCAAAACGGTATCATTAAAATGATATTATCCAAACCTATCACTTCTCTGGCTCTTTTCATAGCTTTGCATTCAAGTGCAAATCCATCTTCATAGGCCGGGTTGGAGTACCTGGCAGCTCCACGAAATCCTATCATAGGATTGTCCTCTTCGGGCTCAAAAAATTTACCTCCAAGAAGTGTGGCATACTCATTTGTTTTAAAATCACTCATTCTAACCACGCAGGGTTTTGGATAAACGGTTGCTGCGATAGTTGCCACACCTTCACTTAAAGTTTTTACAAAAAAGTCTTCCATACTGTCATAAGTATGACTTAGCTCTTCAAGCTCTTTTCTTGTTTTTTCATCAACTTTATCGGGATGTTTTAATGCCATAGGGTGGGCTTTTATATATTCGTTGATGATAAACTCCATCCTAGCAAGTCCTATGCCGTCAACCGGTAAAGAGCTTAGTGAAAATGCCATATCCGGATTGCCTAGATTCATCATTATTTTAGTTTTTGGTCTTTTTATATTTTTTAGATTTGTTTTTTCTATTTTGTATGGTAATTTTCCTTCATATACATATCCTACTTCACCCTCGGCACAACTGACCGTAACAAATGTACCCTCTTTTAAAACTTCAGTAGCATTATCACACCCGACAACCGCAGGAATTCCCAACTCTCTGCTTACTATTGCCGCATGACAGGTTCTACCTCCTCTATTGGTAATGATAGCACTTGCGGTTTTCATGATAGGCTCCCAATCAGGCGTAGTAGTATCGGCTACCAAAACTTCACCCGGTTTAAATTCACTGAGTTTTTTTACATCTTTTATGACATGAACCCTGCCTTCACCTATCTTTGTTCCTACTGCTCTGCCTGTAACTAAAACTTTGCCTCTTTCAAGCAAATGATATATCTCTAAGATATCACCTTTTTTTTGTGACTGAACGGTCTCGGGTCTTGCTTGAACCATATACAAATGTCCGTCTATGCCGTCTTTTGCCCACTCCATATCCATAGGCTTTCTAAAACCCGCTTTTTTAGAGTAGTGGTCTTCAACTTTTATAGCATAATCAGCCAAAACCATTACATCTTCATCACTTATACAAAATCTTTTTTGCTCATCTTCACTAGTTGGTATATTTTTAGTGTATTCAACAGCTATATTGTTTACATTCAATTTATCATTAAATACCATTTTTAGTTTTTTATCACCAAGCCTTCTTTTTAAAACCGCTCTTTTTCCCTTTTTAAAAGTCGGCTTATGGACATAAAAACTATCGGGATCTATTGTGCCTTGTACTACATTTTCCCCAAGCCCGTAAGCAGCATTTATAAAAACAACATCTCTAAAGCCTGTCTCGGTGTCAAGACTGAACATTACCCCGCTGGCACCCTTGTCACTTCTTACCATTTTCATAACAACCACACTTAAGTAAACTTTAAAATAGTCAAAATTGTTATCATATTTATAGTGGATGGAACGATCGGTGAAGTTTGAAGCTAAACATCTTTTATAAGCTTCAAGTAGTTCATCGGCGGTAGTAATATTAAGATATGTATCATTTTGCCCAGCAAAAGAGGCTTCAGGTGAATCCTCTGCGGTTGCTGAAGATCTAACAGCCATAGAAAGCTCATCTCCATACTCTTTTTTTAAACTCTCATACCCCTCTAAAATCTCCTTTTTAAGATCACTAGGAAATTCGCAATTTTGTATCGCTTCCCTACAAGCAGCACCTCTTTTTTGCAACTCTTCAACACTGTTTGGATCAAGGTCATCCAACTCTTTATGTAAAACTTTCCAAATATCATTATAGTCAAGTATGTATTTGTATGCACTTGCCGTCACAGCAAAACCGTTTGGTACTCTAACACCTTCACTTGTTAAATTTTGATACATTTCACCTAATGATGCATTTTTCCCACCTACTTCCGCCACATCTTCTATACCTATCTCATTGAACCATTTTACATACTTGCTCATCTTGCATCCTTTCAGTTTTTCTCTAGTTTTTCTCTAATGAAATTATACTCCAATTTTCGTTTACCATTCATTTACAACTAACTGTTTAGATAGTTTGATAAATAAAAATAGGCTTAAATTTATTTCTTAGATAATTTTATCATAAAAATATACTTAAATTTGTTTCTTAGATAACAAATGTTAAACTAAAAAATTGTTACAATTAACCATCAAGGAAGTATTATGGATGATGATACACTTTCACATGAGGTAATTTTCAATACTTTAAAACAGACTTATTTATTTAAAAATATAGACAATAAAGTTTTAATGCGTATGATAGAAACTTATCCTCTTCAAAAATGGAGTAAAAATGAGACTATTGACAATACCCTTTGCCTGAAACAGTGTTTCATTTTGATAAAAGGTTGTATGAAGATAACCAAAATAGACCCAAAAACAGGGAGAAGTATAACTCTGTTTATTTTGCAAAAAGGTGACTTGTATGACTTTTTTACACTCCTTGACGGAAAAGAGCATATATCATTTCCTGTTATATTAGAAAATAGTGTAGCATTAAAAGTACCTATAGAAGACATGAGGATACTCATTGAATCAAATTATGAATTTAATATATCATTTCTGCCTTACCTTGGAAGTAAAATGAGGGACTTGGAAGAGTTTGGTGAATCTTTGGTATTTGATGACACAGCAACAAGACTCTCAAAACTTATCTTGAAACACACTTCGCCAAACAAAGATAAAAACCATCATCCTGTAAAACTTATAAACAAACTCTCTCACGAATCAATTGCAGAAATGATAGGCTCTGTTCGCTCTGTCATAACCACACAAATGAGTAAACTTAAAGAAGAGGATATAATAATAAGTAAAAGAGGTCATTTGGCAGTTAAAGAGCTTGAAAAACTCATAAAAAAGTGTGATATATTTTTGGGGGACAATTTATGAAAAAAAGTATAGGACTTTTGGGTGCAATATCTATCGGTATAGGCGGTATGGTAGGGGGTGGAATATTTGCCGTGCTTGGAGAAGCGGTATCCTTGGCTCACGGTGCAACAGCAGTAGCATTTTTAGTAGCTGGATTGGTTGCTATATTTACTGCATACTCTTATGCCAAGTTATCTATAATTTACCAAAGCGAAGGTGGAACGGTAACTTTTATAGATAAAGCTTTTGGAGACAATGTACTCTCAGGCAGTATCAACCTTATGCTTTGGCTTAGTTATCTAGTAACCATCTCTTTATATGCTACCGCTTTTGCATATTATGGAGAAACTTTTTTTGCTCATAAAAGTATATGGCTCCATCATGGACTTATTACCTTTTCTATCTTGCTGCCTGCTATTATCAACCTTATAAGTGCTTCATTTGTAGGCAAAAGTGAGACGATAATAGTTGTTATAAAAGTATCTCTTTTGATACTGGTTATTGTAGCGGGAGCTTCTTATGTAGATAGTTCAAGACTCTCTCCTGCCCACTGGGGTTCTACTTTCTCTATTGTATCGGCCGGTATGATAATATTTGTAGCTTATGAGGGATTTGAACTCATTGCAAATGCGGCGGAAGATATAAAAAATCCTCTAAAAAATTTGCCAAGAGCATTTTATATCTCTGTAACGATTGTTATAATCTTATATGTTCTTATATCTATCATTACGGTTGGAAATGTACCTGAAAATGAACTTTTAAAAGTAAAAGATTATGCTTTAGCTATTGCGGCAAAACCCTCTTTGGGACAAACAGGTTTTATACTTGTAGCATTAGCGGCACTTCTTTCAACATTCTCGGCTATCAATGCAACTCTATACGGAAATGCAAGACTAGGATATATCATAGCAAAATATGGCAATCTCCCAAGAGTGCTAATGGATGAAAGCAAAAGCGAAGATGTTCCTTTTATGGGAGTAGTTTATACAACACTTTTGAGCCTATTTTTAGCAAATAGTATAAATTTAACCCAGATAGCTATCATAGGAAGTGCAGGTTTTTTACTGATATTTTTTATAGTAAACATAAGTGCTTATAAACTAAAAAGTGAGATAAATGCCAATAAATATATTCTTATCATTTCATCTATATTTACCTTTTTGGCTCTTGTTACACTACTTTATCACACATATACTTCCAATCCAAAAGCGGTTATTATATTTTTAAGTTTTATTATTATATCCGTATCGTTTGAATTGATATACGGAAGATATTTTAGAAAGCAATTTTTTGATAGAAAATATGAAAAAAAATTGGAAAAACATAATACACCAAAGTAATCTTTAGCCCAAATTTTACAATAGACTTCATTACAAAATTTGGATTAAACTATTCATTTACTTTTTTGTATTATCATTTTACTACAAAACAAAAAAATCCAAAAAGGAGTTTAAGATGTGGGATTTTAAAATATTTCCAAAAGAACAAGAGCTCTTGGAAAAACTAGGCAAATATTCTACAATTGCCGGTATATTTTTGGGTGTTATAGGAGTATTTTCCATCATTTATCCAATGTATGCTTCACTTTTTACAGTAGCATTTATAGCATGGATTATGATATTTTCCGGTATTTCAGTCGGATATTTTACTTTTGTTTCAAATAAAGAAGATTGGCTTGGATGGCTTAAAACTCTTATACTTATAGGCACAGGTCTTTTTATACTTTTTAACCCGGTAAGCGGTATTGCGGCTGTTGGCATACTTTTTGCAATTTACTTTTTTCTTGATGGATTTATGGGTTTTGCTCTTGGCTCTTCTATGAAGCCAAACAAAGGATGGTGGATATGGTCACTTAACGGCTTTATTTCTGTTGTATTGGGAGTAATATTTCTAGTATCATGGCCATCTATCACTAAAGAAGCTTGGCTTATAGGTATATATGTGGGTATCAGTTTGCTGTTTGACGGTGTAACTTTACTTTTCATGGGAAACAATATCAAAAAACTAGGAGAGTAAAAAATAATGCAAAATAAAAAAGCTTTTGGGGTTGCAAGTGCGGTAATG